>CAZCEG010000435.1:1338-2073 GCA_964497275.1 uncultured Oceanicaulis sp. | reverse complement strand
TTCCCGGTACTGTCCGGCCAGCCGTGCGAGTTCGGTCGTCGTACGGGCCTGGGCGAGTCTTGCGTGGAAACGGTCGGGGAGCGTGTTCACGGCATCGGGTTTGGGGGCGGATTCGGGTGGACGGCATCTTGATTGCAGGCAGTTTACGCCGGCCCGGCCCGGCTTGCGGCATCTGTGCTCGCAATATCGTGCGCTTTGCGGAACAATATATGCTGTCGGAGACATAAGAATCCCGCCAGGCGGGAGGAGACATGAATGCAACGTAGAGATGTTCTTGCCGCCGCAGCCGTCGGAGTGGCCACTTCGCTTGCCGCCTGCGGCCGCGAGGAGCCGGCAGTACCGGAGGTCGCCGCGCCGCCGGCTCCTGAGGCAGGGAGCGGCAAACCCGAAAAGGGCGGCAAGGGTGGCAAGGCTGGTGCGGCACAGGTGGAAAAGGCCGCTTCTCCTGCGCCCGAACCCGCAGCGGCACCCGAAGCGCCTGCGCTGCGCGCCGGTCTGCCGTCGATCCGCTGGCGCCTGACTTCGAGTTTCCCGCGCAGTCTGGATACCATCTTCGGCAGCGCCGAGGTGCTCGCTGACCGCCTGCGCTCGATGACCGGCGGGCATTTCGATATCCGTGTCTTTCAGGGCGGCGAGATCGTTCCCGGCCTGCAGGCGCTCGACGCCGTGCAGCAGGGAACGGTCGAGATGGCGCATACCTGTTCCTATTACTACGTTGGGAAAGACAAGACCTTC
>CAZCEG010000435.1:0-1328 GCA_964497275.1 uncultured Oceanicaulis sp. | reverse complement strand
GGGACCTCGATGCCGTTCGGCATGAACGCCCGCCAGATGAATGCCTGGGTCTATTTTGGCGGCGGTCAGGAGCTGCTCGACGATTTCTATTCGGCCTACAACATCCTTTCCTTTCCCGGGGGCAATACCGGCACGCAGATGGGTGGCTGGTGGCGCAAGCGGGTCAACGGGCTGGCCGATCTGAAGGGCAAGAAGGTGCGTATCGCCGGTCTGGGTGGAGCGGTCTTCGAAGCACTGGGTGTCGTGCCGCAGCAGGTCGCCGGTGGCGACATCTATCCGGCGCTGGAGCGCGGCACGATTGACGCCGCCGAATGGGTCGGACCCTACGACGACGAGCGTCTCGGCTTCTACAAGGTGGCCAAGAACTACTATTACCCGGGCTGGTGGGAGCCGGGGCCGATGATCCACTTCTTCGTCAACCGGGGCGAATGGGAGAAGCTGCCGCGCGAGTATCAGGAGGCCTTCCGCGCGGCGACCTACGAGGCCAACGTGACGATGATGGCGCGTTACGACCACCAGAATCCGATTGCATTGAAGAAGCTGCTCAAGAGCGGGGTCAAGCTGCGCGAGTTTTCGCCGGAAATCCTCGATGCTGCGTACAAGGCGGCGCAGCAGCTTTACGCTGACGAGGCGGCGGCCAATCCCGAGTTCCGGCGAATTTTCAAGGCCTACGACAAATACCGGCGGACCGAGAACGCCTGGTTCAGCGTGGCCGAGAACCGCATGGACGTCTTCCTCCAGTCGCAGGCCTGAGATGCGTTTCGACCAGCCTTTGCCGCGCCTGACGCGCATCTGCCTGATCCGTCATGGCGAGACCGAATGGAATGCCGAGCGGCGCATTCAGGGGCAGATCGACATCGGCCTCAACGCCACCGGCCGGGCGCAGGCGCTGGCCGCCGGGCAGTGGTTGCGGCGCGCCGGGATCAGCGCGCTTTACGCCAGCGATCTGCGTCGGGCCTGGGATACTGCCGGGGCGATCGGCGCAGCGCTGGGCTTGCAGGCGATTGCGCTGCCGGAGATGCGCGAGCGCCGCTACGGGGTTTTCGAGGGGCTGACCTATGCCGAGGCCGCAGCTCGCTTTCCGGCCGGCTACGCGGCGTTCGAGGGGCGTAACGCCGACTACGATTTCGAGAACGGCGAGAGCCTGAAAGCGATGTTTGCCCGCGTGACCGGCAAGCTGAGCGAACTGGCGACCCTGCACGCGGGCAGCACGCTGGCGGTGGTGGTGCATGGCGGCGTGCTCGACGTGATCAACCGTTTCGTGCGCGGTACGCCGCTCGAAGCGCCGCGCGACTTCCTCATTCCGAATGCCGGCATCAACTGGGTGG
>CAZCEG010000434.1:0-2082 GCA_964497275.1 uncultured Oceanicaulis sp. | reverse complement strand
GTGAAACGCGCGTGAGGAGGCATCAATCCCCGGCAGCCTGCTCATCTTCTCGTCGTTCCCGCGCAGGCGGGAACCCAGCTTTTTATCTCTGGGTCCCCCGTCGGGGCGGGGGACCCCGGTGGATGGGTCAGCGTTGAAACTGGAAAAGCGCGAACGCGCGTTCGCGTTCTTCGGACGGCGTTCCGCCGCCCGCAAGGCCGACCGGCCGCCGGGCACTTTTGCCCGCAGCGACCGAGCGGAGGCGAGGGAGGACAAGGAAAAATGGTGCCGGCGGAGAGGATCGAACTCCCGACCTTCGGTTTACAAAACCGCTGCACTACCGCTGTGCTACGCCGGCCAATGCGCGTTGCGCGCTGCGTCATAAAACGAAAGCGGCGCGCCGGGCAAGCGCGCCGCTGCCGCACACAATGTCAAAGTGTCACTTGCGCCAGACGAGGATGGCCGATGCGGCCAGTATCCCCAGCAGCAGGTGTACCGCATCAAGCGCGAGCGCTGGCGGCGTCACGGTGATGCCGTAGGCAAACACGTAAAGCAGCGTCGTGAGCGAGAAGCCCGCCCAGGCGATGACCCCGATGCGGATATGCGCGTTCAGCCCGCTGGCGTTTGCCACCTGAAACAGCGCGGCCAGACCCAGCGCGGTCATGACCGGCATGATCGGCCCGAGGAACATCTTCCATTCATGGCCAGCAAAGCTGTCTGCCGTGTAGCCGTACTGCTCCATCCAGAAGGTGTTGAAGATGAGCCCGTAGATGAGAAAACCAATGACGTAGATAGCGACCGCAGCGGCAATGACCGCTAGAAGGTCGTGACCGAAAATTCTGGGCATGAGTGTTTTCCTCCCCGTCCGGGGCGGCTATTCCTCCGCCCTCGAACTGTCCGTGCCAGCGCATCATGCGCTAACACCATAACCATACTCCCATTGGGGACACTCTGCCATGGCTCGCATACTCGTCACATCCGCCCTGCCTTACATCAATGGCATCAAGCATCTGGGCAATCTGGCGGGCTCCATGCTGCCTGCCGATGTCTATGCGCGCTTCCAGAGGATGCGGGGCCATGAGGTGCTTTATATCTGCGCCACCGACGAACACGGCACGCCGGCAGAACTCGCCGCCGCAGCGGCCGGGCAGGATGTGCGCACCTATTGCGATGAGCAGCACGAGATACAGAAGACAATCGGCGAGCGCTTTGCGCTGTCATGGGACTATTTCGGGCGCACCTCCTCGCCGGAAAATGCGCAGCTGACCCAGCACTTTGCCGAAGTGCTGGAGGGCAAGGGCCTGATTGCGGAGATCGTTGAAAGCCAGGTCTATTCGAACGCGGACAAGCGCTTCCTGCCGGACCGCTATGTGGAGGGCACCTGCCCGAATTGCGGCTATGAGAAAGCGCGCGGCGACCAGTGTGATAATTGCGGCAAGCTGCTGGAACCCACCGATCTGAAAGACCCGTATTCCACTATTTCCGGTTCGCGTGATCTCGAAGTGCGCGATACCCGCCATCTGCAGCTGAAACAGAGCGCGATGGAAGGCCGCCTGCGTGCCTGGGTGGACGAGGCCACAAGCTGGCCGCAGCTTGCCCGCTCCATCGCCTATAAATGGCTGGATGAGGGGCTGCGTGACCGCACCATCACCCGCGATCTCAGCTGGGGCGTGAAGGTGACGAAGGACGGCAAGCCGCGCGAAGGCTTTGAGGACAAGGTCTTCTATGTCTGGTTCGACGCCCCCATCGGCTATATCGCGGCGACGGCCGAATGGGCGAAGGCCACGGGGAATGACTGGGAGCGCTGGTGGCGCACCGACAAGGGCGCAGGCGATGTCTCCTACGTCCAGTTCATGGGCAAGGACAATGTCGCCTTCCACACGGTCAGCTTCCCGGCGACCATTCTCGGCTCGGAAGAGCCGTGGAAGCTGGTCGACCGGCTCAAAGCCTTCAACTGGCTTAACTGGTATGGCGGGAAGTTCTCCACCAGCCAGAAACGCGGCGTGTTCATGGATACGGCGCTCGACCTGCTGCCCGCAGATTATTGGCGCTGGTATCTGACCTCGAATGCGCCTGAGGGCTCTGACACCCAGTTCACCTGGG
>CAZCEG010000433.1:0-2103 GCA_964497275.1 uncultured Oceanicaulis sp. | reverse complement strand
TTGCGCGCCGCCTTGCGTTCGGCTTCGGCGCGCTCGGCGTCCTTCAGGGCCCAGGCGATGCTGTCGACATGCACCGCGGGCCTGCCCTTGAAATTGCTGTCCTTCAGCTTCGGATCGGCCAGCGCGTCGATCGAGAACTGCAGGCTGTGGCAGTTCATGCAGACCGGGCGCAGCATCTTTTCCGAGGGCCTCAGGGTGTCGTTCTGGTTGTGCTGCACACTCATGTGGCGCACGTCGTCGGTCCGGTGCTCCTGTCGCGGCATGTGGCAGGTGGCGCAGGTGACGGCGCTGCCCGGCGGCAGTTCGCCGCTCGCCTCCTTCTTGGCCAGTTGCGCGTGCGGTGAAGCAGCGAAGGCCTGACTGTGCCGGTCGGCATGGCAGCCCAGACAGCCGTCGGTCGCCGCCTTGACGGTGTCGAAGCGGTGAGCCCCATGGCAGGTGGTACAGCCGATGCCGGTGTGCGGGGCGTCCGCCTTCATCGGGATGCGGGCCTCGGCCGGCGTCATCGCCGGCATGCCCGCGGCCAGCCGCATGCCGTGCTTGCCGGCGAGGAAGGTTTTCACCTCCTGTGTGTGACAGGTCGAGCAGGCGTTGTGGTCGGGCTTGTCGGTCCACGCAGCCGGCTCGCCCTTGGTTGGCGGAACGACGTGACAGCCAGAGCAGTTGATACCGGCCTTCGCGTGCGCTGTTTCCAGCCAGTCGCGCTGCATGCGGGCATCGCCCTTGCCTGCCGGCGCATCGGCCTCGGTCAGCACCTGCTTCGGGAAGCGTTCGATCGGATAGCTCTCATACAGCTCCTCGATCACGTCCTTCCAGTCGCGCGCCGGTACGGTGCGCGCCTCGAGCAGATCGGGCTTGTGCGCGTGCTTGACCAGGAAGTCCTCGTACAGCGCGCGGTTGTCGTGGAAGTTGTGGCAGCCGCTGCTGGCGCAGGTGTCGAAACCCAGTCCCGCATGGCTCGGGCGCTCCTCGGCGATGTCGTCGTGGCAGATCGCGCAGAAGTCCTTGGGCAGGGTCACGCCCATCGCATGCGTGATGTCCGGCTTGTGTTCGACGTGACAGGTCACGCAGTTCGCCGCGTCCAGTCGCGCGGCCCGTTCGGCGTTGCGCGGGTCGGTGAACTTGCTGCGCGGATGCGAGTCGTCGGCTGTTTTCAGTTCCGCGGCGTGGCACTGCGTGCACGCGTCCTGCATCACGTCGGCTGCGGAGAAGGCCTCGCTGCCGTGACAGGTGGAACAGGCGAGCTCGATCTGATGATGGCCATGCGAGGTCTGACCGGGCAGGAAGGCGGTGCGCAGGAAGCCGGCCGGCGGCGGCGGGGCATCCTCCTTCAGCTGCATCCCCAGCCACAGCGCCCAGGTGGACAACGCCGTCAGCGCGAACCAGAGCAGCCACAGCCAGCCGTTGCGTGCGATCGCCTTCGCCATCGTCAGTACCAGTAGCTCGTCAGGATGTGAAAGCCGAGCAGCACTGGCAGCGGCCACAGGAAAAGGATGTGCATCCAGGTCGCCGCACCGCGCCAGGCCCTGAGCGGATGCGCCGGCTGGTGGCTGCGCGCGATGCCCAGGCTGGCGAGCGTGCCGGCCAGCGCGGCCCCCGCCATCGACACCGCCAGCCACATGTTCAGATTTCTGCCCAAGCGGCCACCGCTATGCACGCCGAGCGCGAGCAGCACGGCAACCCCGAACACGATGTGGATGGCGCGCCAGCTGCTGTACTGACCCAGCCGTTTGAGAAGCGGCAGGCGCTTGCGCAGGCCGAGTATCGCGAGCAAGACGGCCATGGCGAGCAGCGTGTAGCCGCTGATCTGCTTGTAGAAGGTGTCGCGCCACAGGCGGTCCCAGTGCAAGGAGAGCACCGAGGTGTCCGGATAGGGAATGTCGACCGGCAGCCAGATCAGCAGCGCCAGCAGCATCGCGGCGAGGCCACCGCCCCAAAGCAGGCGGGCGTCGCGTTCCGGTTCGAGGACGGCGGCGCCGCCGAGCAGTTCGGCCAGTTGCGGCTTGCACGAACCGCACACGGTGGAGGCGCCGGTGCAGGCGGCCAGTTCGCTGACCGTCCGGCAGCCACCGGTCACTGCCTGATCGAGCTGACCACGGGTGA
>CAZCEG010000432.1:0-2132 GCA_964497275.1 uncultured Oceanicaulis sp. | reverse complement strand
CTTCGTGAACAACTGGAACGACCTGCTCTGGCCGATCGTGATGACCACCTCCCCCGACCGCGGCACCATCACCTCGGGCCTGGCGCTGCTGACCGGCCCCGACGGGATCATCCCGCACGGCGTGATGATGGCCGGCTCGTTCATCGCGCTGCTGCCCCTGGCCGTGCTCTTCCTGTTCCTGCAACGTCGCTTCGTCGCCAGCATCGCCGGCACCGGACTGAAGTGACCCTCCCGACGACCCCGACGAGGTTTCCCATGCCCCAGGCACGACTGCACTTCGACGTCCACCACCCGATCGCGTCGATCGACCGTCGGCTCTTCGGGTCGTTCGTGGAGCACCTGGGGCGGGCCGTCTACACCGGGATCTACGAGCCGGGCCACCCGGCGGCCAATGGCGAGGGCTATGTGCGCTATCCCAATGTCTCCAGCCTGATCGAGCTGATGGACATGCGCGAGGCACAGCGCTCCTACGAGGCCAATATGAACATGGTTGAAGGCACACGCCGGATGATGGAGCGCACGCTCGATCTCCTGCGCCGCTAGGAGCTAGATGACGATGGATCTTGCAGCCATCCGCGCCTATGCCGCCGCTGCCCGCCAGGCAGCTGGCGTATCCGAACCCGGCGCTCAAGGGCCGGCCGACCCGTCTGGCGTGTCCGCCTTTGGCGACATGGTGATGAATGCGCTGAACCAGACGCAGGAAGTCATGCGCACGTCGGAAAACCTCACGGCGCAGAGCGCTTCCGGTCAGGCAGAGCTGGTGGACGTCGTGACCGCCATGGCGGCAGCCGAGGTGCAGCTGGAAACCGTGATCGCCGTGCGCGATCAGGTGATCCGCGCCTATCAGGAAATCCTGAGAATGCCGATCTAGGCTAGCTCGGCCCTGACTCAAACCGGCTGGCAAAACCCGCCAGGAACGCATCCATCGTATCGCGCGCGGCAATCGACGAGACCAGATCGTTAAGCCGCCGGTCGGTTGCGCCGCTAATGTCACTGACCACCAGATTGAATGCTCCGGCATGGCGCGTTTCGGTCATTGCCGTCCGGTAGCGTGCGTCCAGCCGGTCCAGCCCTGCCCTGTCACTGGCCAGCGCATAGGCAATCGCGGCCCTCAATATATCACGCGACTCGGTATCATCGAGCGGGCTGTCATCGCGCCACCGCGCACCCAGAAGCGCCTCCAGCCCCCTGCCCGCGCCGGACCAGTCGCGCTGCTCCCACGCGATATCAGCGCGCAGCCGGCGCGCCTGCGCGCTGTCATCGGCCTCGATCAGCTCAAGGGCATGCTCACGGCGGCCGAGCCCTGCCAGCGAACGGGCTTCCAGAAGGCGGCGCTCGGCCACCAGATCCTCATTCAGACCCGCCATACGGGTCGCGCGCAGCACGCGCAGCGCCTCCTCATGGCGGCGGCCCATCAGGTAGATGACCGCAAGGTCCGAGGCGACGCGAGCGCGCGCATTACCGGGCATGGAGCGGTTGTCGACCTGGTGCTGCAACAGGGTCGCAGCCGGGTCCAGCAAGTCCACCGCCACCAGCCGGTCGGCCACACGGCGCACCATCCGGTCGCCATCAGCCCCTTGCGGGGTCAGCGTAGAAAACTCGTTATAAAGGGCTAGCGCCTCCACAGGGGACATGCGCGACGCCTCATCCTCAAGGACGAGCCGGCGGAACAGCTGGTCCATATCGCCCGCCATGCGCCTTGCGGTCATGCTGCCGGGCTGGCGCTGGCGGGCAGCCTGCATAACGCTCAGCGCGTCGTGATAGCGTCCGGCGTCGGCATAAAGCTGGCCCAGCATGCGCGCAGCCTCCAGCTCGGTCGCATCCCCGCGCCAGCGGAAGCGCAGGCTTTCCAGCATCTCAGCCGCTTCAGCCGTTCCGATTGCGCGCTCGGCGATCTGCAAGCGCAACTTTTCCATCAGGGCCATTGCCTGCACAGGTTCCCACGGCGAGCGGGAAAGCCCATCGAACATCTCGATCGCTTCGGCCGTATTACCTGCCAGCGCGGCAAGACGCGCTGCCACATAGCCTGCCTCGGCAGCGGCCTGAGGGTCGGTTTCGCCTGGGTCCATCGCAGACAGGATCGCAGTCGCAGCCGCAACGTCATTGAGCTCGATAGCCGCCCGCGCATGTGC
>CAZCEG010000431.1:0-2140 GCA_964497275.1 uncultured Oceanicaulis sp. | reverse complement strand
CGGCTCCCTGCTGCTGGCGGAGGGTCGGCTGATCGCGCTGAGCGAGAACGGCACGCTGGCCGTGGCAGAGGCCACGCCGGAAGGGTTCGCGCCCGCCCTGCGCGCACGGGCGCTCGGCGGCCGCTGTTGGACCGCTCCCGCGCTCGCGGACGGCAGGCTGTTCCTGCGCAACGCCCAAGGCCAAGTCACCTGCCTGAACGTCGGGCATCACAAGCGCGAGAAGTGACCGCGCACCGGCCTGCCGCACAACGCGCCGTCACTTGGCCACCGCGCCCAGCAATGATGACGCGATGCTCAGATAGATGATCACGCCGAGAATATCCGCCAGCGACGTGACCAGCGGTGCGCTGGCGACAGCGGGATCGATCTTCAGTTTGCGCAGCACAAAAGGCAGGGTCATGCCCATCAGGCTGCCGATCAGAACGATGACGGTCATGGACAAGGCCGCGACAAATCCGATATGCAGCCCCGCCCGCCACCACGCCAGCAGGAAGACGGCCAGCGCCATTGAGAGCCCGAGCCCAAGCGAAACCAATATCTCGCGCCAGAAGGCCCTCATGAAGTCCGCCAGCCTCACCTCACCCAACGCCATACTGCGGACAACCAGCGTCGCAGACTGCGAACCCGCGTTGCCGCCGCTGCCGATCAGCAGGGGCAGGAAGAAAACCAACGCCACAAACGACCCGATGAGCTGCTCGAAGTGGGCGATGCCCGCCCCGGAAAAGATGTTGATGAACACCAGCGTGACCAGCCACGGGATGCGGCTGCGGTAGAGAATCGCCAACGGGGTGTGCAGATACCCCGCCGTCAACGGGCGCACCGCGACGCCCTTGTGGAAGTCTTCCGTGGCCTCTTCCTCGGACACGTCGAGGATGTCGTCGTTCGTCACGATGCCGAGCAGCACGCCGTCCGAATCGACCACCGGCAGCGCGTACAAGTCGTATTTCTTGAAGACGTTGACCGCGTCTTCCCGATCCTGAAGCGAGTGCAACGCCGCATAGTGCCCGTCCAGCAGATCCGCGACGCGGGTGGAGGGCTCCGCGAGAATGATCCTCCGCAACAGCAGGTCGTCCACCAGCAGCCCATGCTCATCTGTGATGTAGAGCATCACCATCGTCTCGGAGTCGTTGCCCGTGGTGCGGATATGCTCCAGCGTGTGCGCGACAGTCCACTCGGCCTTGGCCGTCACGTACTTGTTGGTCATCAGGCGGCCGACGCTGTCCTTCGGGTAGCTCAACAGGCTGAGCGCCTGCTTGCGGTCTTTGTCGTTGAGCAACCCCAGCAGCCGCTGCGTGACGTTCGCGGGCAACTCCTCGAACAGCGCGGTCCGGTCATCCGGCGAAAGGGCGGAAAGGATTTGCCGTGTCTCATCCTGCGCCATGTTGTTGAGCAGCAGATTCTGCGAGGAATAGTCCAGCAGCGAAAACACCTCGTCGGCCAGACGCCGCGGCAGCAGGCGGAACAGCAGGATGCGGTCGTGATCCCCCATCGTCGTGATCAGCTCGGCGATCTCCGGCGCGGGCTGCGCGGCCAGAAACACGCGGATGTCGTTCAGCCGCCCGGCTTCGATCATCTCGACGATATCCGGCATCAGGAGCCGGCTCAGCACCGTGCAGACCGGACGGCGCATGAGCGCCTTGCGGATGTCGTCGTCAGCCTTCTGCGCCATCGCGTCATGCCACTCCAGCAGCCGCGCCCGGACCGCGTCGATGTCCTTCAGGTTCACCAGCTCATGCTTCGCCTCATCGCATTCGATCACCCGCGCCAACGAGGACAGCTCCGTCAAGTATGCGTTGCGCTGCGAATACGTCACATAGTACATGAGGATCAGATGCACGGCCCATCCGTCGGCGTTGCCGTACTCGATCCCCGCAGGGCTCCAGCCGATCGCGCACAGCAGTTCGCCGTCCTGCTCCGCCCGCGCGTGGGGGCAGGCGATGCCGTAACCCAGATACGTGATGGCCTGCGCCTCGCGCTGCAAGACATTCTGCAACAGCCCCGAATCCTGCTTGAACCCCGGCGTGCCGGCGATCCGCTCAGACAGCAAACGAAAGGCCGTCGCTTTGTCGCACGCGGGAAGCTCAATGAGGCGGCCCTCTTCGATGGCCTTCAACAGCGGTCTTTTCGTGTCCACATCCAT
>CAZCEG010000430.1:0-2143 GCA_964497275.1 uncultured Oceanicaulis sp. | reverse complement strand
CGCCGATGGTGCCGCGCTCGATCAGCGTGACCTGCGCGCCTTGCTCGACGGCCTTGAGCGCAGCGGCCATCGCCGCCCCGCCGCTGCCGATGACGGCGATGTGCAGCTTGTCATTGCCGTGACCGGCTTGGCTTCCGCCACCAACCCATTCGCGCACGCGGTCGAGCAGCCCGCCATGCGGCGGCGTATTCGGCGAATCAGCCAGCGCGGCCCGGTATCCGAGCCCGGCGACGGCGGCGAGCAGAGCGTTGGTCGGAGTCTCTGCGGTCATGGCCAGGTTTGCATTGCCATTGGCGTAAGACACCTCGGCCGAACGCACGCCGGGCACCTGCTCCAGCGCTTCCTTGACGTGGACTGCACACGATTCGCAGGTCATGCCGGTGATTTTCAGTTGGGTCATGTTTTGTCCCTCATGGGGTTGTCGCGTCAGCCGTGCTTCGCGGGCAGTTCGCAGCCATCCGGTCCGCAGCGGCGGTTGGCCGGTGACACCAGATCCCAGACCGACACCGCCAGCATCAGTCCGATGCCGCTGTAGGTGGCATAACTGCTCCAGCCGTACTGGAACCCGGGATAGAGTGATAGCAACAGGACTGTGGGCCCGAGCATGCCGAGCGCGCTGCGGTGCCATTGCCGGTGGCTGAACCAGCCCAGCGCGTTGATGACCAGCGCCAGCCAGGCGAAGGCCGGCAGCAGCGTATTGACGAACAGCCCTTCCCAACGGCTCAGAAAGCCCAGACCGATGGAGGCGCCCAGACTGGCGAGTGCCGGAAAGCACATCGCACAGCCCATGGCAGACACCAGCGCGCCGAGCGCGCCGGCCTTGTCGGCGATACGCATGATCGGATTCATGGCGACGCCCCTCCGCGCCTAGCGCTTCACGCTGGACGGATAGCCCGCGTTGGTGGTGGCCTCGGTCAGCTTTTGGACGGTGGTCTTGACGTCGTCGAAGGTCACGACCGCTTCGCGCTGGTCGAAACTGACATCGACCTGGCTGACGCCCTCGACCTTGGTGAGCGCCTTCTTGACCGTGATCGGGCAGGCGGCGCAGGTCATGCCAGGCACTGACAGCGTGACGGTCTGGACGGCGGCCCAGGCGGGCGTGGCAAGAGTGGCGGCCAGGGCCACGAGTGCGGCAAGTTTCTTCATGATGATCTCCTGTCAGTAGAACAGCGGAAGGACGTAGGGAAAGGCGAGCGCGACCACCACCAAGGCGGCCACGATCCAGAAAATGAGCTTGTAGGTCGTGCGAACCTGTGGAATCGCGCAGACCTCGCCCGGCTTACAAGCGTTGGCCGGCCGGAAGATGCGGCGCCAGGCGAAGAACAGCGCGATCAGCGCTGCGCCGATGAAGATCGGCCGGTACGGTTCCAGCACGGTGAGGTTGCCGATCCAGGCGCCGGAAAAGCCGAGCGCGACCAGCACCAGCGGGCCGAGGCAGCAGGTCGAGGCGAGGATGGCGGCGAGGCCACCGGCGGCCAAGGCACCACGCCCGGATTGCGGTTCCGACATGAGGTTTCTCCTTTCGAGGTTTCGCTTGATGCTGTAACGTTACTTCCGTAGTTAACTACGGAGTCAAGCGCGATGAGCACCGAACCGGATAGCCTGACCATCGGCGCCTTCGCCAAGGCGGCCGGGGTCAATGTCGAGACGATCCGCTTCTATCAGCTCAAGGGACTGCTGCCGACGCCGGACCGGCCTTACGGCAGCATCCGCCGCTACTGCAGCGCCGACGTTGCGCGGGTGAAGTTCGTGAAAGGGGCGCAGCGGCTGGGCTTCAGCCTGGACGAGATCGGGCAGCTTCTGAAACTGGAAGACGGGACCCATTGCAGCGAGGCGGCGGAACTGGCCGCGCAGCGGCTTGCCGACGTACGCGCCAAGCTGGCCGACCTGAGCCGGATCGAGGCAGCCTTGTCCAAGCTGGTCGGCGAGTGCCATGCGCACCAAGGCAATGTGTCCTGTCCGCTGATCGCCGCCCTGCATTGCTGATAGGTCATGGATTGGCCAGGGCATCAGGAAAGCGCCATGGACGTCAGATATCTCGGGCAATCGGCTTCTGAAAACGGCGGCCGCCGCCGAGTTCGATGAAAAGGAAGAGCCCCGACGTGGGGGCTCGAATGGGTTGCGGGTTACTCGTCGTCGTAGA
>CAZCEG010000429.1:0-2149 GCA_964497275.1 uncultured Oceanicaulis sp. | reverse complement strand
CGTTCCGGCAGTGGTGGGAATAAGGACCAGCGGCAGCCGCGGACCGGTGGCCTTGTCCATGCCGTACATGTCGGCGAGCTTTTGCGGACCGCCGAGCAGCAGGGCGACGACCTTGGCGGTGTCCATCGGGCTGCCCCCGCCAAAGCCGATTACGGCCTCGGCGCCGAAAGCGAGCCCTTCGTCGACCGCTTCAAAGAGAACCCGTTCAGGCGGATCGGCGACCACCTTGTCATAGACATGGACGGCAAATCCGGCCCGCTCCAGCCCGTCCAGCGCCTTGTTGAGGAGGCCGAGCCCCATCACGCCCTTATCGGTGACAAGCAGCAGGCGGCGCGCGCCCTTGAGCACCGGGGCCGCATGGCGGGCAAGGTCAGCCGCCGCGCCCGGCGCAGATACGATATGGGGAACGGTGCGGAACTGGAACGCGGACATGAGGGCCCTCCTGCTCGCCCCGGCATCGGGGAGCGGCAGGGAGTTTGCCCGTCAGGCCGTCAAGTTCAAGTCTTCAATGCCTGTAAGGCGTTACACGACGCCGATGCGCGGCGGTCCGCCATGCTCTGCCTCGGATGGACCAAAGGCGCGGTTGAGCAGTTGCGTTGAGTCGTGCGCCAGATTGATGGCCTCGGTGAGGTGCTCGAGGATTTTCACGTTATTGTTCATCACGTGAAGCGCTTCGGGGCGCACATCATCGGAGATCTTGGTACAGCGCAGCAATACGTCGCCGCGGAGCTCCATCAGGATATCCTCCAGCCTGCGCCCGTTCGGGTTGGCCTCCGACTTCAGAAAGCGGGTCATGACCCATGTCCTTTCTTGCCTGTTGAGGGACGATCATGGCACGGGAGGAGTCATTTTTCGGTAAACAGCAAGAAAGGCACGACATGGCCCCCCAGAAGATTGGCGCGCAGGCAGCCCTGAAATCCCTGCCAGGCTGGAAGCCGTTGGAGGGCGGCCGCGATGCCATTACCCGCACGCTGAAATTTGCCGACTTCAATGCCGCCTTCGGCTTCATGAGCCGGGTCGCGCTGAAAGCGGAAACCATGAACCACCACCCCGAATGGTTCAATGTTTACAACCGGGTAGAAATCGTCCTGACCACGCATGACTGCGACGGGGTGAGCGCGCTGGACGTCGAGATGGCCAAATTCATTGATGAGGCGGCTTCCGCCTGATCAGCCTGTCAGTTAAAATGACGTTAACCATGTCAGGCCGGGCGATCCCGCCCGGGACAAGAGACATGGGCCAACAGGACAGGGAGATAGTTTGATGCTTGCCATGCTTGCCGCCGCCCTTGCGCTTTTCAGCGCGGACGATCACTCCGCCACCGTCGCAGCCCTTGTGGAGCACGCCCTGCGCGTGGAAGGCGGCGCGGTGACCTACACCGTGATGCTCAACGAGGACGGCACCTATACCAGCGATGTCGGCATTTCCGGCACGTGGGAGCTGCAGGGCGATCAGCTGTGCACCAGCCGCTCGACCGGGGAAACCAATTGCCAGCCGCTTCAGGAAGGCCTGGGCCTTGGCGATAGCTGGCAGGGCGAAAACACCGCTGGCGAGACGGTGACCTTCACCATCGTGCCGCGCAGCTAGATTTCTGATGAATGCATGGGGTCATCCACGGGCGCCTCAGCGTTCGTGGATGATCACCATGGAGAGCAGGACCTGCGCACCGGTTTCACCCAGCACCGCATCGGTGGAACGCTGCAGGAGTTCGGTTATCCGCGCCGTATCGGGCACCTCGCCGCGCCGATAGGCAAGCCCTGCATAGCCGGACATCGCCGTGATATAGGCATCGCGCAGGCGCGCCATACGCTCGGTAATGCGGGCCCGCAGCCTGGCATCCGGCACATCCAGCGACATCTCGACATGCAACAGGCCCGACACGCCCGAGCCGTGATGAACGGCGGTGATGACGGGATCCATCTGCACATAGCTGGTAGCCGCACTTAACGGCCTTGCCCCGCTTTCAGAGCGTACAGGTTCGGGCGCAGGCGCAAGCGCATGGGCCGGTGCTGCCAGCAGAACGCCGATAAAAGATATGAGCCAGATCGCACGCATGGCGGGATACTGCCATGACGGGCGTAAACAATCGGTTCCGCTAAGGTTCGAAGCGCTAGAGGAAATCTGCCGCCACGCGGGCCATGCCCGGTTC
>CAZCEG010000428.1:0-2152 GCA_964497275.1 uncultured Oceanicaulis sp. | reverse complement strand
CGATATGGGCGCAGGCGGCATTGGGGTGCGTCCATTCATGATGCATGGGCCGCACGGTTCCCAGATACTGGCCCACCACGGACTGGGCGGTGCGTCCGCGCTCGTTCACATCGCGCAGGAGGCGGCGGGCAAGACGGATATCATCCGGCGCATCGACATAGACGCGCACATCAAACAGATCGCGCACCTCCCTATCGCAGAACAGATGGATGCCTTCGACCAGCACCACATCGGCCGGCGCGATGGTGCGTGTATCGGCGCGGCGGCGGTGAATGGTGAAATCATAGACCGGCGCCTTGACCGATTTGCCTTTTTTCAGCGCTTCGAGATGCTTTGCCAGCAAGGCATGATCGCGCGAGGCCGGGTGATCGAAATTGAAGCGCGTGGCATCGAAATCCGGCGAGGCGCCGTGATCGCCGTAATAATCGTCTTCGGCCACCACGATGGCGGAGAGGGGCGCAAGGGCGCGGGCCGCAGCGCGCGCGATCTCGGTCTTGCCAGAGGCGGACCCGCCACTGACCCCGACCAGAATACGGGTTTTGCTCATCAGGGTCTGTCGTCGTTCTCGGGGTCGATGCCGGGATCGTCCGGCGTGATGGGGCGGGCGGCCCTGTCCTCGCGCCGGGGCGGTTCGGGCAGGGGCGCAACATCCACGATTTCCACCGGCGCGCCAGAAGATTTCGCCGCAGGGGCAGCCGGTTTTGGTGCTTCCAGCAGCATGCGCTCGGGCACGGCCTCGGCGGCGATCTCGAAGCGCTCATGGCGCGGATGGATCAGCCGGTGCTCATCACCCCAGGCATAGACCATGCGCTTCCAGTCGTTTTCTGAGAAGGCAAAGGCACGGCCCTCCGCATCAATGTCAGACCAGTCGGCCTCGGCGGGCGCATGGGCTGCGCGGGCAAGATAGCGCCCTGCCGCGTCCTCATCGCCTTCCAGCCGGGAAAGCCGCGCTGCCTGCGCGCATTCGCGCGCGGTCAGCGGCGCGGAGGAGAGGAGCGGCGTGATAGCGGTGCGCGCCGCCTCGATATTCCTCGGCTGCAGGGCGATATCGGTGAGGAGCAGGCGCGATTCGCGATTGTCCGGGTTCAGTTCGGCCAGTTCCCGCAGACGCGCGGCGCGCTTTGCCGCGCTGTCGGACTTTCTCAGCTCGCCATAGGCGCGCGCAATCGCCGGATGGGGCCGGGCCTTCCACGCCGCTTCGAGAATGTCTGCTGCACGCCTGTGCTTGCGCTGGGCGGGCAATAGCTCGCCTGCCAGCACCGCGGCAGGGGCAAAGCCGGGCGAGGCGCTCGCGGCCTTTTCCGCCAAGCCGGCAGCGGCTTCGCCATCGCTCTCCATCATCGCGCGCGCCTTGACGGTCAGCAGCACGGCGCGGCGGCGCGCAGCGATATCGGGGCCGATATGGCGGCGCTTCTCGCCCTCATTGAGGGTGGATAGCGCCTCGTCCCACTGGGCCGCGGCGACCTGCGCATTGAAGAGGCTGTCAAACGCCCAGCGGGCATTCCTCGCTTCGGCGAACGCCTTGCCGGCATGGGTAATCACATTGCCGGTCTCGCCTTGCGTCTCGGCCAGCACCGAAAGCCCGCGATGGGCGACGAGGCGCGTTTTCGGGTCTTCCAGCAGCGCTTCATAATGCCCGCGCGCGGCCAGAAGATTGCCTGCGGCTTCCGCCGCCCTTGCCGCCAGCAGGCGGGAGAGGGCCGGGCGCTCCAGCAGCGCATCGGCGCGCGCTGCCTGACGCACGGCCAGTTCGCCTTCACCGGCAGCCGCTGCAATGAGCGCGCGTTCGAGCGCATCCACGCCCTGCTCGCGGCGGCGGCGCTGGCGGAATTTGCGCCAGCTATCGGGGGCGCTCCACGCCTTGGCGATCAGCCACCACAGCACAACCAGCACGAAAGCGACCAGGATCAGCGCGCCCATGAAGCGCGCAAAGCTGGTCTCTGCCTGCCAGCCCAGGAACTCGAACTGGGCCGTGCCCGGATTGCGGGTCAGCCAGACAGCGATAATCGCGGTCAGCACACACAAGGCAACGGTGAGGATGAGGCGGATCATGGGGCCAGCTATCCTTCAGCTTCGATCTGGCTTGCAAGGTCTGCGCGCAAGCGGGCAAGCGTGTCATCAAGGGTGAGGCGGGCGCGGGCAGCGGCGATCC
>CAZCEG010000427.1:0-2155 GCA_964497275.1 uncultured Oceanicaulis sp. | reverse complement strand
CTGCAGGACCAGCGGCAGGCCGGTGCGGACGCGGGTGAAGAAACCGGCATTCATCGCCTCGGCTTCTGATCGGCGTATGCCTTCGATCACCTCGATCCCGGCTTCACGCAGCAGGGCGATGCCCCGCCCGGAAACACGGGGGTCGGGATCGGTGCAGGCCACGAGCACGCGCGCCACGCCCGCTGATATGAGCGCTTCCGCGCAAGGGGGCGTCTTGCCGTGATGGGAGCAGGGCTCCAGCGTGACATAGACATCTGCGCCGCGGGCGGCCTCTCCCGCTTTCTTCAGCGCCTGTGCTTCGGCATGGGGGCGTCCACCGGGGGCCGTTACCGCAGCGGCAAGGATGCGGCCTTCTTTTGCGATCACGCAGCCGACCGACGGGTTCGGCGCGGTGGTGCCCAGCCCGGAAAAGGCCTGAGCCAGCGCCACGTCCATCAGGCGCAGATGGTGGGGCTCTAGCGGGCCGGACATGGCGGCAGGGCCTCTGCCCTCGCCTCATCCAGATAGCGCGCCGACACAGGTGTCATGCCGTCCAGATCGATCAGGAGCGGATTACCGGTTGGCACCTCCACTTTCAGGATGTCGGCATCGCTGATCCCAAAAAGGATTTTCACCAGCGCGCGCAGCGAATTTCCGTGTGCGGAAATGAGAACGCTGTCCCCGGCGCGGATACGCGGCGCGATCAGCGTGTCAAAACAGGGCTGCACCCGTGCAAGCGTGTCTTTCAGGCTTTCCGTCGCGGGCAGGAGCGCCGGATCAAAGGCAGCATAGCGCGGATCATGCGCGGGATGGCGGTCATCCGAGAGCTCAAGAGGCGGCGGCGGCACATCAAACGAGCGCCGCCAGACCAGCACCTGCTCCTCGCCGTGGGCAGCGACCGTCTCCGCCTTGTTGAGCCCGGTCAGCGCACCGTAATGGCGCTCATTGAGCCGCCAGTCGGTCACAACCGGGATCCATACGCGGTCCATCGCCTCCAGCCCCAGCCATACCGTGCGGATCGCGCGTTTGAGATAGCTGGTAAAGGCGATATCGGGCGCAAAGCCTGCCGCCTGCATCAGCTCACCGCCCCGGCGTGCCTCACCCTCGCCACGCTCGGTCAGATTGACATCGACCCAGCCGGTAAAGCGGTTTTCCAGATTCCACTGGCTCTGGCCATGACGGGTGAGAACAAGGCGGGACATCGGCGCTCCTTGCCACAGAAGGGCATGCAATCTCGTGTGACAGCGCCATAGCGCGCCACACAGCATTTGGCCACCACTCCCGCAGCGGCACTGGCAGAAAAGTCACACCTTACCCAAAACTTACTAAAGTCTTTACGGCCTGTTGCTTGCATGCCGGTCGTTGCAGGCGCACAGTGGCGCGCCTGAAAACAACATGGTGCAGGGTTTACCGGGGCAGTCAGATGCCCGGATCTGCCAAACAGGGCGTAGTGGAGGGGGCGTTGAGCATGATCCGCACGACCGTCACCCCGGCCAACGGGGACGAGGCGGCTTTACTGGACCGGCTGGTGGCGAGCTTCACCGAAGAACTCGCGGCCCGGACCAGCGAGTGCATGTTTTACATGACTGAACCGGGCGCGTTCGATGAACAGGTCCGCATCATCGAAACCGAAACCCAGGAAACACTCGATCGTTTCATGGCGTTTGTGGCCCCGCATCTGGGCGGGTAAGCCCTGACCGGGTAGAAAACCCTGCAGGACACTGCTAAGCCGATTCCCGGCGCGCCTGACCCTTTGCGCGTGGCGAGACGAGCCCTGCCCATGTCCGATACCGACCGCCTGACCCGCAACGCACCGCGTCTCGATACGGGACGCCTGCTGAATTCCATGCGCAATACGCTGCGCATGGAACGTGATGGTCTGGAGCAGCTTGAAAATACGCTCGATGAGAGCGCGGTGGCCGTTGTCTCGCTGCTCGCTGCGCTGAAGGGCCGGCTGATCTGCGCAGGCGTCGGCAAGTCCGGCCACGTGGCGCGCAAGATCGCAGCCACGCTCGCCTCCACCGGCACGCCCGCCCAGTATGTCCACCCGGCCGAGGCCAGCCATGGCGATCTTGGCATGATCACACCAGGCGACGCGGTGCTGGCATTGTCGAAATCCGGAGAGACGCGCGAGCTGGGCGATCTGACCGCCTATTGCCGCCGCTTCGGCGTGCCG
>CAZCEG010000426.1:0-2156 GCA_964497275.1 uncultured Oceanicaulis sp. | reverse complement strand
GGGTCGCCCCGTCCGGGATGATCGACAATCTTCTGCCCGAGCTTGATACCGAAGTGGATCTCGCGGGCGCAGGATCACCTCTGGATGCGGACGCCCCTGCCGCGCCCGATATTCAGGGGCCAGGCCCCCTGTCCTCGGTGCTGGGCTGGCTTTGCGTCGGCAAGGTCCCGATCCTCGTGCTCCTGATCGCGTTTCTTACGGTGTTCGGACTGGCAGGCTTCCTGGTTCAGGGTGCGTTCGGCGGCCTTCTGGGCTTCACATTGCCTGCTGTGGTGGCGGTCGTCCCTGCCCTGGCGGCCGCCATCCCGGCCACACGCGCTACCGGGCTGGTACTGTCGCGAATGATGCCGAAGGAACAGACCGAAGCCGTAAGCCGGTCATCGTTCGTCGGACGCATTGCCATCATCACGCGAGGCGATGCCCGCGAGGGGCTGGCGGCCGAAGCGAAACTCACTGATGCGTTCGGGATGAGCCACTACGTACTGGTGGAGCCCGACGAGCCCGATACCGTCCTGAAATCGGGATCGGCCGTATTGCTGGTCCGCCTTGTTAGTGGCCGCTTCCGGGCCATCGAAAACCCCAACCCGATGCTGACCGACCATGACCCCGCCTAAGCTGTCTGATCTTGGCGATCTGGAAAGCCCGGCGCCGTTTGACGCGGCACTTGCCGCACCCGTTGAGGAGACCGTCATGTCCTTGCCCGCCTTCGATATCCTGATTATTGCGGGCGCGATATTCGTCGCCCTGCTGGCCATCGGCCTGATCTTCGCCCGCCTGTATCGCCGGTCCTCCAAAGAGGTGAGCTTCGTGCGCACCGGCTTTGGCGGCCAGAAAGTCATCATGAATGGCGGGGCGCTGGTATTCCCGGTGCTCCACGAGATCATTCCGGTCAATATGAACACGCTGCGCCTCGAAGTGCGGCGGGCCAACGAGCAGGCCCTGATCACGCGCGACCGGATGCGCGTTGACGTGCAGGCAGAGTTTTATGTCCGCGTCCAGCCCACGATAGAATCCATCGCGAATGCCGCGCAGACCCTCGGCAAGCGCACCATGGCGCCAACTGACCTGAAGGAACTGGTCGAAGGCAAGTTCGTCGACGCCCTTCGCGCTGTGGCCGCCGAGATGGCGATGGAGGAATTGCACGAGCAACGGGTCAATTTTGTCCAGAAAGTGCAGGCTGCGGTTTCCGAAGACATTCTGAAAAACGGCCTTGAACTGGAGTCCGTGTCGCTGACCGGTCTGGACCAGACAAACCGGGAGTTCTTCAATCCGGACAATGCGTTCGATGCCGAGGGCCTTACCAAGCTCACCCAGGAAATCGAGGAACGCCGCAAGAAGCGCAATGATATCGAACAGGAAACCGAGGTCCTGATAGCGCGCAAGAATCTCGAGGCCCGTCAGCAACGCCTGCAAATCTCGCGCGATGAGGAATACGCGCGGCTGGAACAGGAGCGTGAGGTGCAGGTGCGCACCGCAGAGCAGTCTGCACAAGTGGCCCGCGAACGCGCCGAACGCGAACGCGAGGCACAGGAAGCCAAAATCATGGCCGACCAGCAGGTGCGCGAAGCGGGCATTCGTTCCGACCAATCTGTCGCCGAGCGGGAAATCGAGAAGGCGCGCCTCGTGCAGGAACGCGAGATCGCCAAGGCGCAGGCCGTTGAAGCGGCTGCCGTGGAGAAAGCCAAGCAGATCGCCCTGGCAGAACAGGCGCGCGATATCGCCGTTGCCGAAAAATCGCGTGAAAAATCAGAGGCTGACGCCAAGGCCGACGAGGCCCGCGCCATTGCCGTGCGCGCCTTTGAGGAAGTGACCACGGCCCGCGAGACCGAGATCGCTGAGCGTGAGAAGCAAATCCAGCTGATCGAAGCCCGCAAGGCTGCCGAGCAGTCGGCCATCGCCATTCTGGTGTCGGCAGAGGCGGAAAAATCGGCCGCAGCTGATCGCGCCGAAGCGATCAGGATCGCTGCGGAAGCGGATGCCCAGAAGGCACGCATCGTTGCTGAAGGCGCAGCGCAGGCCGAACGGCTGCGTGCAGAAGCGCTGGAGGCTGTCTACCAGGTCGAAGCGGCGGGCCAGAAGGCGATGAACGAGGCGGCAAACCTGCTGGCCCCGGAACAGATCGCCATGCAGGTCCGGATGGAACTCATCCGGCAATT
>CAZCEG010000425.1:0-2168 GCA_964497275.1 uncultured Oceanicaulis sp. | reverse complement strand
CGTTCGCTGGCTGGTTCCTCCAGCAGCGCTGTGATGTCAGTGTGGCGCGTGTCCTCGCAGATGCGTCCATAAATTTCCTTTAGCCTGCCTTGCGGGCCTTCCAGCAGCTGGATGAAGCGGCCCCGGTCGTAGACCAACAGGCCGGTAATGCCCGCGCGGGGATTGTTGCGCTCGCATGCGGCCATGATATCGGCGAGCTCCGAGCGGAAATGACCTTGCGCGCGCGCGATCACGGACGTCGAGGCATAGACCAGCCGGGCAAGCTGCCCATCCTCTCCGGTGTGTGGCGCGCGCCCCAGGCGCAGATGGCGATAACCGGGCCTTAACATGTTCATCTTCCCTTTTCTGGCACCGCAGCTACACCGCCCGGCGTGCACCGGAACGGCACGGCCGGATGGGCGTGTTCTTCAGCTACCGCCTTTCCGCCCAGATAGTCCGGGCCAATCGACAGCCAGCCGGCAAGCATAGCCGGATCGTGACAATCCAGAACGGCGAGCATCGCGCGCCGTCTGGCGATCTTCCCCGCCAGGCCTGCCAGATGGGTGCTCTGGCGCGCAAAAACTTCCGCTGTCGGTGGAGAGGAGATGGAAAATATGTCGACCGGGCTATCGTTGAAACGATCCAGCCGGACCTTGCGGGGGTCGACATGCACCATGATCCTGCGGGTAAGGGTGCGCGACAGTCGGCACACCTCGGTAAGGCTGACCATCGGGGTGTCCATGTCCGCGCCCACAATGTGGAGTATGACGGCCGAGCGGACCGGTGGGTCCAGCGCGTGGACGGCCGCCATGTAGGGCAGGCGGTATTTCACGGTAACCAGCGTCTCGAAATGGACGGGTACGGCAAGGGCGCCTGGAGTCCCGTCGCCAGCCGCTTCCTGCCATGCCCTGCCGGTGGCCGTCAGCACCTCCCGGTCGAACTCCATGCGCATGGCTCCGCCACCTTCGCTCGGCGACAGCGTGTGTCCGCGTACCATTGGCCCATCGCCCCGCAGGCGTCCGACAGGATGGACAAGGCTGAGAGCAGCAAAGCCGGTAGCCGGCGCCCAGACCGGTTCAAAGCGCAGCTGGAAGGCGGGTAAGCGTACCGGCTCCCGGAGACGTGGCGGCGGGATGGGCTGCGATGCTTCTTCTGCTATCTTTTGAGGCTCCGTTGCACCGTCGCAGGCCTCGTAGGCGCGTGCCGCCGCGTCCAGCGGTGCGGAGTTGATGCCGTTCAAGAGATCGCTCAAGGCGATATCAACAGTCTGCGCCAGAAGGCCGAGCCCGCGCAGATACTCCTCACCCAGAAAAAAGGCCTTCAACTCGGTCTCTATGCGGCGTGTGAACACCTCGGCCTCTTCTTGCCGCGACGGGCCCGGAAGCACGACAAAGCCGTTCGCCGCCCGCAGAACAATGTCGTCAGTGCCGGCACGCTTCGAGATGAAGTGCTCACATGTAGCAAAGATGCGTTCCTTCACGCGCGGCCATCTGGCGCCGTAGCGCCCTTCGAGCACATCCAGATTGATGAGCTGGAGCTGCGTCGTCTCAAGATGCGTCTTGCGTTTCAACGTATGGCGATGCTGCGCCAGCGAAGCCAGGGTACTCATGTGTCTCATGCCGGATGGGATGCTGATTACGTTCCACCCTGCACCATGACAATCACATCCGGTGCGAGGGCTCAATCGAGCGCTGGCTTTATGGTTAACGCCGTATTGGGCATATGGCCAAAGCCCTACCGCCCCGTGGCATCTGTGCCGGGTGGGGGACAAAAGACGTCATATCGAACGTCCGTTCGTGCGGCTTGCCGCTGGCGGGGGCGTTTTGCCACCATTTGGGCTTCTCTTTCGAGGCCAATGCGCATACATGTGCGGGGCAAAATCCGCTATGCGCCCCCGCGCCTTCTGTTCAACTGCCCTGAAGGGCCACGATGACCGACGCTCGCTCCTCGACCAATCAGACGTTTCTCGACACCTCTTTCCTGTTTGGCGCCAACGCGCTTTACCTTGAGGATATGGCGGCGCGATACGCGCGCGACCCGTCTTCGGTCCCGGCGAGCTGGCGAAAATTCTTCGAGGCCGTAGGCGATGAAGCCAGCGCCGCCACGCGCGCGGCCGAAGGTCCGGGCTGGAAGCGCGCCGGTTGGCCGCGCCCTGCCAATGGCGAGCTGGTGTCGGCCCTGGGCGATAT
>CAZCEG010000424.1:0-2190 GCA_964497275.1 uncultured Oceanicaulis sp. | reverse complement strand
CCTTCAAAGCCGGGCCAGGTGGTGAAAATCCGCCCTGCGCCCGTGCCTGCCACCAGCGCGCCCAGCGCAATCTGGAACAGGACAAGCCCCCAGAACGCCGCCGCGAGCGGAAAGAGCCGTCCGCGCTTTAGCAGCGCCGTCTTGCCGTAGCGCAGCTCCAGCATGGTCCACAGGATTAGTCCCAATATCGTGAAGGCCATCAGAAGATGGGTCGCAAGCCTGTACTGGCTGACGGTTACCCGCTCGGTCAGGCCCGATGCGACCATCCACCAGCCGATCGCCCCCTGCAGCCCGCCGAGTGCAAACAGCACCCACAGGCGCGTCTGCAGCCGTTGCGGCACACGCCGCGTGAACAGGAAGAAGGCGAACGGCAGCGCAAAGGCAAATCCGAGGAAGCGGCCAAGCTGGCGATGGCTCCACTCCCACCAGTAGATGAATTGGAACTCGGCCATGCTCATGCCGCGGTTCTGTATCTGGTATTGCGGGATCTGGCGGTACTTCTCCAGCTCCTCCTGCCATCCCTGCTCGGTCATGGGCGGTATCGCGCCCGTCACCGGCCGCCATTCAGTGATCGACAGTCCAGAACCGGTCAGACGTGTAGCGCCGCCCACCACGATCATCGCAATCACCAGCGCCGCGATAACGGCCAGCCACCAGAAGAGTGCGCGGCTCGTTTCCGGGGCGGTAAAGGGCTGGTTCAGGGTGGCGGCAGAAGGGCTCATGGCGCTCAATTCAGTCTGGTCGGTGCAGGGTGAAGCGCTAGATATCGCCTGAGACGGTGCGCGCAAGCAATCCGCGCGCTTTCGCCGCATTTCGGGGCTGGCATCGCGTCAGACTCCAGCCTAACCTTTACGTAAACGTCAAAACGGGAGGAGCACCGCCATGTCCCTTGAAACATTCCGCACAGAGACCCGTGCCTGGCTGGAAGCCAACTGCCCGCCGGGCATGCGCATTCCGGCGAAGGGCGAGGCCGATATCTGCTGGGGTGGCCGCAACTGGACCTTTGCCAGCGACGACCAGCGCATCTGGCTGGAACGTATGGCGGCGCGCGGCTGGACCGTCCCGACCTGGCCGAAGGAATATGGTGGTGGCGGCCTTTCCAAGGAAGAGGCGCAGGTCCTGAAAGAAGAGATGAAGGCCATCAAGGCGCGCTCCCCCCTTGATTCGTTTGGCATCTGGATGCTTGGCCCGGCGCTCCTGAAGTATGGCAACGAAGAACAGAAGCGCGAGCACTTGCCAAAGATCGCCCGCGGCGAAATCCGCTGGTGTCAGGGCTATTCCGAGCCGGGCGCTGGCTCTGACCTTGCCAGCCTTCGCACCAAGGGCGTGAAGGACGGCAATGAGTACGTCATCAACGGCCAGAAGGTCTGGACCTCCTATGCCGACAAGTCCGACTGGATATTCGCGCTCGTTCGCACCGAGGCCGATGCGCCCAAGCATCTGGGCATTTCCTTCATCCTGATCGACATGGACACGCCGGGTGTCTCCACCAAGCCGATCAAGCTGATCTCCGGCAAATCGCCCTTCTGCGAGACCTTCTTTGACGATGCCCGCGCGCCGGTGACGAACGTGGTCGGCAAGCCGGGGCAAGGCTGGGAGATCGCCAAATACCTCCTCAGCCATGAGCGCGCCGGGATTGTGTCTGACGCCGTGTCCGGCGGTCTCAACCCTGTCGGGGCCGCGCATTTGGCTGGGGAAGTCGACGAGAAAGGCCAGATTGCTGATCCGATCCTGCGCGGCGATGTGGCCCGCCTTACCATTGATGCCCTCGCCTTCGAAGCGACCTTGCGCCGCGTGAAGGACGAGGCCGACAAGGGTGAAGGCGTCGGCGCGAAAGCCTCGATCCTGAAATATGTCGGCACCGAGCTGAACAAGCGCCGCCATGAGCTGAACATGTCTGCGCTTGGCTCGGATGGCCTGCTCTGGGAAGGCGAAAAGGAAGAGGACGGCGAGGCTGCCCGTTCCTGGCTGCGCAGCCGCGCCAATTCCATTGAAGGCGGCACCAACGAAATCCAGCTCAACATCGTGGCCAAGCGCGTGCTTGAGCTGCCCGGCACCTGATTTTCCAAAAAGGCATTTGACCCATGAGCTTTGTACTGAACGAAGAAGAGCAGATGCTGCGCGACAGCGCGCGCAGCTTCCTGTCTGAAACGGCGCCCGTATCGGCCCTGCGCAAGCTGCGCGATGAAG
>CAZCEG010000423.1:0-2202 GCA_964497275.1 uncultured Oceanicaulis sp. | reverse complement strand
GCCTTCGCCGGCACCACGAAAATGACCTTGAGCAGCGTCGCCTCGCCGACCGGCCCATGCTCGCCTGCCAAGCCTGCAGCGCGTCGCAACGCTTCGCAGGCAGCCAGCAGCATCGCCTCACCACCGGCCGAGGGCGCAATCGTCAACGCCATGACAGCACCAGCTTCGGCAGTGTCGGCGCGGTAGACGGGGTGCCCTGGTAAGACGTCTACCCGCACTGTCACTTCGCTTGCCAAGGCTGCGGCACTCCAGGTCATCGCTGACAATGCATAGCCAAGAAATCTCATCGCCGCTTCCTTTGCCGGTCGTAGAACACGTCGCAATCGTCGCCGCGGATCTCGGCCGCCGCAATCGCGCCACCGTCGCGCTCCACCGCATGCTCCGCAATTTAAGCGAGACGCGTCGGCCCGTTCCTCATCCGTGCGATCCTAGCCCTGCTTGGTCCCCAGGCCGAAGGAGCGCGTGTGGCCCGGTGGTTGCCGTCCAAGGCTGCGTCGATTAGGATCGAAGGTTCGGGGTTCCCGCCGGAGTCTGATCACCGCACAAGGTCGAGATGGACCTCCGATTCAATCGAGGGTGTCTAGATGATCGTTACCGCGTTCTCTATTTAGAATACCCCATTTGAGGTATGCGCTCCGCTTGGAGGTGATTTATGCCTGATGTCATGGAAGCCTGCGGCCTGCCAGGCAGGCGGAAGAAAAAACTCCACACAAGCTGACATTCTGCGACAGGGGAATATTTTTGGCTGGCGTCACCCTGCTGATATTGTGAAGCTGGAGGCTGACAGATGCCCACGGGAACCGCGACGCCAGACGCAAGTGAACTGATCGACCGCCTATACGCCGCGCTCTTCAGTGAGGCGCCTTGGCAGGATTTCGCGGATCGTTCCTCCAATCTTCTGCCCAACGGCAAGTCGATGCTGTTCCTCCATGACAAGGCTTCGGGCGCCGGGGCGATCTCGCTGACCGCCGGCCTTGATGACGGGATGCTCAAGAAATTCAACGACTATTATCACAGCGTGAATCCTTGGGTCGACCACGCCATGATCCGGCCGCTCGGAAAGCTCATGCAGGCCGACGAGATGCTGCCTCGGGATGATCTGAAGCGGACGGAGTTCTTCCACGATTTCCTTCGCCCGCAGGAGGTCGAGACGGGACTGGGGGTGACGCTGCACCGTCAGGACGGGCTGCATGTGTTCTTCAGCATCCTCTGTGCAAACGCGGCCGGGGATCAGCTGAACGAGGGTCGGCGCAGCATTGCCCTTCTTGTGCCGCATCTGGACCGTGCCTTTCGCATTCGCGGCGGCGCAGCCGCGATGGACGGAGGCCTTCAGCCGCCCTCCGAAGGCACGTTACAGATCGATGCCCGGCTGCGGGTCATAGCGGCTGACGCCCGCGCCCTGTCCCTTCTGGCCGAGACCGAAGCACTCAGCATCGGCCCCTTGGGGCGGTTGGTCTGCAAGGATCCCGACCTTCTGTCCTGCCTGCATCATGTGCTGAACGCGGATGCGCCTCCGGCTGTTCAGCACCGGCATATCAGGCGCAAAGGGGGCGCCCTGCCGCTGCACGCGTGTCTCTATCGTCCCGGCCACGCCGGCTGCACCTTCTTGCCCGGTGCGGATTGCTTCATGCGGCTGAAGGATCCCGCTCTCGCACTGCCCGAAGGTGTGCGCCGCTTTTGCGCCATGCATCAATTGACAGGTGCCGAGGCGGCTATCGTGGCAGGCCTGGCAGCCGGCCTGACGCTCGATCAGATTGCGGCCAAGCGGCGGACTTCGCCCAGCACGGTCCGAACCCAGTTGAAGACTATCCTCTGGAAGACGGACTGTAACCGGCAAGCGGAAATCATCTGCCAAGTTGCGATCATGGCGCAAAGCCACGGCCCCGCCATTTCCGTTCCGCCGCTGATCGCCGGCCGCGGGCACAATCCAGACTGACAACGTTACTGCCGGGCGCAGATGCTGCGCCATGAGAGAAGGCTGTTACGGAGAAACTGCGGCGCAGCTTTAGAGCAGATTCCTTAAGCCCGGGATTGCACGCAAGGTCAGGAGTCAGATGCACTTGCGGCTTGCAGGGCAGCGGATAGGGTCGTCTTGCCGACCTTGACTCGCGCCGCGGACGTTGAGCCCATTAACCATGTAATCCGTAAGCGCCCGTTCTGGGCCGCCTTCTGCTGTGCTGCCTGATCTGCGAAATTGCGTCC
>CAZCEG010000422.1:0-2233 GCA_964497275.1 uncultured Oceanicaulis sp. | reverse complement strand
CGATGGCACAGACGAACATCCGCATCCGCCTCAAGGCGTTCGATCACCGCGTGCTGGATAACTCCACGCGCGAGATCGTCTCCACGGCGAAGCGCACAGGCGCACAAGTGCGCGGGCCCATCCCGCTGCCCACGCGCATAGAGCGTTTTACGGTGCTGCGGTCCCCGCACATCGACAAGAAATCACGCGAGCAGTTCGAGATCCGCACGCACAAGCGTGTCCTCGACATCGTGGACCCGACCCCGCAGACCGTGGACGCGCTGATGAAGCTCGACCTCTCGGCCGGCGTGGATGTCGAGATCAAGTTGGGAGCGTAAGGTCATGAGCCAGGCTCAAAACCTGCGGACCGGCGTCATTGCGAAGAAGGTGGGCATGACCCGCATCTTCGCCGAGGACGGTGCGCATATTCCGGTAACGGTGCTGCATCTGGACGGTGTCCAGGTGGTGGCCCAGCGCACCCTCGAGCGTGATGGCTATGCTGCCCTCCAGCTCGGTGCGGGCAAGGCCAAGGTCAAGCGCGCCTCGAAAGCCATGCGTGGCCATTTCGCGAAATCCGCGGTCGAGCCCAAGCGCAAGCTGGTCGAGTTCCGCGTGAGCGAGAACAACATGATCGAGGCCGGTGCCGAGATCACGGCTGATCACTTTGTCGAAGGCCAGAAGGTGGATGTTGCCGCCCTGACCATCGGTAAGGGTTTTGCCGGTGCCATGAAGCGCTGGAATTTCGGCGGTCTGCGCGCCACGCACGGTGTGTCCGTCTCGCATCGTTCGCACGGTTCGACCGGTCAGCGTCAGGACCCCGGCAAGGTGTTCAAGGGCAAGAAGATGGCCGGCCATCTCGGCGAGGAGCGCGTGACCACGCAGAACCTCGAAGTGGTGCGCGTGGATGTCGAGCGCGGCCTGGTGCTGGTGCGCGGCGCGGTGCCGGGCGCAGCTGATGGCTGGGTCGAGATCCGTGACGCCGTAAAGGGCGCCGGTGTTGAAGGTCTTGCCTTTCCGGGCAAGTTCCGCACCCCCGGTGAGCCTGTTGTAACGGACAGCCCCGAGCCGGCTTCGCCTGAGGCGGAAATGGTAGCCGAGGGCGCGCCTGTTGCCGAAGCCCCGGCTGTGGACGCGGCGGGTGAAGAGGACGCCAAGTCATGAAACTTGATGTGATCAATCTGGACGCCGGCAAGGCGGGCTCTGTGGAGCTGGACGATGCGATCTTCGCCGTGGGCGAAGTGCGCGCCGACCTTCTCCAGCGCGCGGTCAAATGGCAGCTTTCGCGCCGTCAGGCCGGGACGCACAAGGCCAAGCAGCGCGCCGAGATTGCCCGCACGGGCAAGAAGTTCGGCCGTCAGAAGGGCGGCGGTTCGGCCCGTCACGGTTCGCGCCGTGCGCCGATCTTCGTCGGCGGTGGCAAGGCTCACGGTCCGCGCGTGCGTTCGCATGCGACCGAGCTGCCGAAGAAAGTCCGTGCGCTCGCTCTCAAGCACGCGCTGACCTCCAAGGCGGCGTCGTCTTCGATCGTCGTTCTCGATGAAGCGCGTCTCGACGCTCCGAAAACGGCAGCCCTGAAGGCGACGTTCGAAAAGCTCGGCCTGAAAAACGCGCTGATCATCGATGGCGAGATGCTCGACGAGAACTTCGCCCTCGCCGCCCGCAACATCCCGCACGTGGATGTGCTGCCGGCGCAAGGCCTGAACGTTTATGACGTGCTGCGCCGCGACACGCTGGTCCTGACCAAGGCCGCGATCGAGAAGATCAATGAGCGCTTTGCCGCCAAGGAGAGTGCGTGATGGCTTCGCCCAAGCACTATGACACGATCATCGCGCCGGTGATCACCGAAAAGGCAACCCTGCTCTCGGAAGAGAACAAGGTGGTCTTCAAGGTGCCGCTCGATGCGACCAAGAAAGACATCACCGAAGCCGTTGAAGCGCTCTTCAAGGTGAAGGTGAAAGCCGTCAACACGCTGCGCCAGAAGGGCAAGACCAAGCGGTTCCGGGGCATTCTCGGCCGGCGTGACGATATCAAGAAAGCGGTGGTGACCCTCGAAGAGGGCCATTCCATCGACGTGAGCACGGGCCTTTAAGGGCGCGCTCGGAGGAGTTTGAACCATGGCGCTGAAGACATTCAAGCCGACCTCGCCTGGCCGCCGCGCACTTGTGCTGGTGGACCGGTCAGAGCTGCACGCCGGCAAGCCGGAAAAAACGCTGGTCGAAGGCCTGCGCCGTACGGGCGGGCGTAACAATACCGG
>CAZCEG010000421.1:0-2252 GCA_964497275.1 uncultured Oceanicaulis sp. | reverse complement strand
AGCGGCAATGGTGATGTTCCTCTTCACGCTGGCCGAGGCGATCGAGGCGAAGTCGCTCGACCGGGCACGCAATGCGATTCGGGGGCTGATGGAACTCGCGCCTGACACCGCGACCGTGCGCCAGGCCGATGGAAGCTGGGTGCCCATACCGGCTGGGGCCGTCCTCCTTGATGCTGTGGTGCGCGTGCGTCCTGGTGAGCGGATCGCGCTCGATGGGGTGGTGACCAGCGGGCGTTCGACCGTCAACCAGGCGCCCATTACTGGCGAGAGCCTGCCGGTGGACAAGGCCGAGGGCGACATCGTTTTCGCGGGCACGATCAACGCGGCGGGGTCATTCGAATATCGCGTCACGGCCGAGGCGAACCATTCCACCTTGGCGCGCATCATCCATGCGGTCGAGTCCGCCCAAGGTAGCCGCGCCCCAACCCAGCGCTTTGTCGATCGATTCGCCCAGATCTACACCCCGGTCGTGTTTGCCGTGGCGCTGCTGGTGGCGATCGTCCCGCCGCTGATGCTTGGCGGAACATGGATGGATTGGATCTACACGGCTTTGGTGCTGCTGGTGATCGCCTGCCCGTGCGCACTGGTGATCTCGACGCCGGTGACCATCGTCAGCGGACTCGCTGCGGCGGCACGCAAGGGGATTCTCATAAAGGGCGGGGCTTATCTGGAGGAGGGTCGAAAGCTCACTACGCTGGCCCTGGATAAGACCGGCACGATCACCTGGGGAAAGCCAGTCCGGACAGATTTCATGACGCTGAGGGGCGATGCGAGCGAGGCATATGTCCTCGCGGCAAGCTTGGCCGTGCGCTCCGACCACCCGGTCTCGCTTGCGGTCGCCCGTTCTGTGGACGGTCAGGAATGGCCGCTACGCGAGGTACTCGAGTTCGCCGCGATTCCGGGCCGTGGCGTGCGCGGCCGCATTGACGGAGAGGTCTATCAGCTCGGCAATCATCGCCTGATCGAGGAGCTCGGATTGTGCGCCCCCGCCATCGAGGAAGCGCTTGAGAAATATGAGCGGGAGGGCAAGACGGCCGTGCTCCTGGCAGACCCACGCGGGGTGCTGGCGCTCTTCGCCGTTGCCGATACTCTGCGTGAGACGAGCCGTCAGGCGATCGCAGAACTGCACGCGCTGGGCGTGAAAACGTTGATGCTGACTGGCGACAACGCGCACACCGCCGAAGCCATCGCCCGTGAGGTGGGAATCGACGAGGCCAGGGGTAACCTCTTGCCCGAAGACAAGCTCGGGGCGATCGAGTCGCTGCTGAAGCGGCAGGAGGGCGGCCGGGTCGGCATGGTGGGCGACGGCATCAACGATGCGCCCGCGCTGGCTCGCGCGGACATCGGCTTCGCGATGGGGGCTGCCGGCACGGACACTGCGCTCGAGACGGCGGATGTGGCACTGATGGACGACGATTTACGCAAGATCCCCGCGTTCGTGCGCCTATCGCGTGCTACGTCCCATGTGCTAATACAAAACATCGTAGTGGCCCTTGGCATCAAGGCGGTGTTTCTGCTGCTCACGGTTACCGGGCAAGCCACAATGTGGATGGCAGTCTTCGCAGACGTGGGGGCAAGCTTGATCGTGGTGGCGAACGGGCTCCGTTTATTGAGGCGCTAGGAACGACGTCATCCGAGGACGATTCTTCGGCAATCAAGGAGAGGGTGAAATGAAGAGGACGACTTTGATCGCAGCTCTGGTGGCGAGCGCCTTTTCGGTGACGCCGTTGATGGCCCAGCAGACAGCGCCCCCGCCTGAGCAAGGCGGGCAAATGCAGCAGGCACCCGATGTTGCCGAGTTTGACAAGCAGATGGCGCAAATGCAGGAGAACATGCAGCGGATGCAGGATCAGATGGAAAAGATCGGCCGGACCTCCGACCCGCAGGAGCGGCAGAAGCTACTGCAGGAGCACTGGGAAACGATGCAAAACGGCATGACGACGATGCACGGCATGTGGGGGCCCGGCATGATGGGCTGCTGTTCAGGCGACACGATGATGGGTGGCCACATGATGGGATGGCGTGGCATGGGAGATTATTAACCCGGCCCTTAAATAAGCTGCCCGCAATATAATGCGTGCATGGAAAAGATCGATGCACGCAAACTGGGTCCTGAAGGGCGCGAGACGCTGCGCAAGATGGTGCTGCGCCTGAAAAAGCAGTCGGATATGAGCAGCGTGGAATTGGCGAAGATCGTCGGCGTCCATGTGCGTACGGTGCAGGCGTGGCTGAGGAAAGCGCGCACGGACGGT
>CAZCEG010000420.1:0-2257 GCA_964497275.1 uncultured Oceanicaulis sp. | reverse complement strand
CGCGATAGCGCCGGAAGAGCGCCACCGCGCGCGGCAGGTCGAGCGCATCGGAAAACACCAGGCGCTTGCGGCGCGGGTCGATGTTGAGCTTGCGGTAGTGCGCCAGCGCCTTTTCCGCCCACTCGACCGGGTCGCCGGAATCATGACGCAAGCCGTCGAAGAGCTTGGCGAAGTAGAGATCGAAGTCGCCCAGAAAGGCGTCCATACCGACCACGTCGGTCAGCGCCACGCCGAGGTCGCCCCGGTATTCCTGCACCCAGGCTTCAAGCGCCGCTTTCTGGAAATCGCGCAAACGGAAGCCGAACGACTGGAAGGCCTGCAGGTATTCGTGCGCCATCGTGCCGATTGGCGTCAGCCCCATTTCCTTGGCGAACAGCACGTTCGACGTGCCACGGAAATTGACCGGCAGTTCGGCCGCCAGCGTGCGTACCACCTCCGCGTGCCAGGCGCCGGAATAGCGGCGGCGCAGGCCGAAATCGAAGAAGACGAAAGGCTCGCCCGGCGCGCAGAGTTCGTCGCTCAGCCCGGTGAGGAAATCAATCTTCTCGCGCAGCCGCGCCCGCGCCACCGTGAGCAGATTCCCGTCCTCCGGCAGGCGGCGGAAATACAGTTCATTGACGATGTAGAGCACGAAGATTTCGAAGGCCATCACATGCACCAGCGGCCCGCGCGCGACGATCTCCAGCGTCTCGCCATTGACCCGCGTTTCGATGAAACGGCGCTGGAAGCGGAAGAGCGACAGAAAATCGACAAAATCGCTCTTGATGAAGCGTAGACCACGCAGGTATTCCAGTTCGTCATCGGCAAAGGTCAGCGCGCAGAGCCGGTCCAGTTCCGCATCCACCGCCGGCTTCAACTCGGCCAGCGGGAACAGCGGCGTATTGCGGCAAACGAAAGCGTACTCGGCCTGGGCACCGGGATGGCTGTGCAGCAGCGCCTGCCACATGGTGAACTTGTAGAGGTCGTTCTCCAGCAGGCTGCGCACGACAGGCTGCGATGCGATTTCGCTCATCCTTCTTCTCCTTGTTCCAACTGCGCTGCCCGCCGCAAGCCTGCGGTCAACGGCGACAAAAGCGCAAAAATCAAGCGTTGGCCAGCAAGACCGGCAACATCGCCGCTGCCGTGCTCAGGCGCAGGCCGCGCTGCTGCATGTCCTCAAGAAATTCGGCGTACTGCGCTTCAAAACCGCCCACCGCACTCATGCAATCGGTCAACAACACCAACCGGTCCAGCGCGTCCGCCGGCCAGTTATCCACCACATGCTCGACCGTCGCCCGCACGCAGTGGCTGCCCGCCTCACCGGTAAACAACACCAGATCGGCATCGGCCAGCCGGGCCAGGAAACCGGCGTTCAACTGCGTATCCGCATCGTCGCCATCCGGCACCTCGGCCTGGATCGCGCTGAAGTGCTCGGTCCACGGATTGCTGCCCTTGAACACCTTGTGCACCACCGCCGCGTTCGCCTCTTCCCAGGCGTTATAGGCCGCGCGCACGGCAGCATGAACGCAGTGCCCCCAGGTGCCGATCTCGCAATGCACCGGCCAGACCATATGCACGTAACGCCCGGCCGCCTCCAGCGCCTCGAGATACGCCAGCACACGCGGCAAGGCATCCATCTGGCGTGGCAAAAATCGCCCGTTGCGCACGTCGACCGCACGAATCTGCGTAAACGCCCCGACCGCGCTGCCATCGCCCTGCCGCCAGAAGGTCGGATGCGCGATATCGACGCGCTGGTGGGCATCGAGGGTCAGCGAAATATCGCTCAAACCGGCGCCACCGGCCCGGATCAACTCCGCCACCCGCAACAAATCCGCATCCGCCCCCGCCACCGGCAAAGCCGGCGCCTGCTGCACGCCGCCAATGACCGGGCAATCGTAAGTCGGCAGATCGCAGAAATCGTTCTGCGGATCAATGATGACCAGATGAATACGCTGCTTCGCCATGATCGTTCTCCTTAGGGACAAGCGCTGAATCGAGCGCTTGAGTGCACTGTAGAACGCTTAGTTTATGCTTGCAACTAATTGGCAAAATTGTGGTGCCGCACTCGCTGCATTGCCCGGAGACAAACGACAGCGCCCAGCCCCGCGCTCCCGGAAGAATGCAAAAGTGATACCCTTATGGCATCCCATTCACGACGCCGCGTTTGCCATGGATTTGTTGACGCGTATACACGGGCAATCTGCCAAGACGACCGCCAATCCAGGCTTTCGTCTTGCCCCGTTGACCAGCATATCCAGCAAGCCGCCGGGATACGCGG
>CAZCEG010000419.1:0-2275 GCA_964497275.1 uncultured Oceanicaulis sp. | reverse complement strand
GCTTTAGCCGCATCCCGCCATCCTAGATGTCTCAGACATCTGGGACAGCCCCTAAGTTTATGTTATTTTGAGTAGAAAATTAAAGCCGTCTAAACCAAATCGCCCGCTGGTTGAACGCCTCTTGAAGCGGGAGCCATGAGGCGGGCGATGAAACTTTCCAATATTTCAATGATGGGCAAGTTGCTCGTCATCATCGGTATAATGGGCGTGAGCCTGGCGGCCGTTGCCGCAGCAGGGCTGGTGACCCTCAGTCAGGCGCGCACAGGCGTAGAACGGGTGGACGAGACCACCGCCATCGTACGGGCAGCAGCGCGCATGCGCGCCACGATCGGTGAGGTCGGCCGCATGCAGTATCTGGTGGCTGCCGACCCGAGCCAGATAGCCGAGGTTGAACAACGCATCTCGGCGGCGCGCGACCAGTTCGACAATGCGATGGATCGCGCACGCGCGGCATCGCCAGAGGCCCTCTCGGGCAATCTTACACGCATTCAGGCGAGCCTGGACGGCTATCAGCGCGAAGTCGATGCCACGCTGGAACTGGCGCGGGCGGCATCCGACACCCAGCTGACCGATACGCAGCAGCGCCTGATCAATCAGGTCCGTGCATCCCGGCAGACGGGCAACGAGGTCACCGAAATCATCGAGGCTTATATCAATGCGGTGGATGCGCTAGGCACGGAAGTGGCGCAGGAAGTCTCCATGGCCGCGGATGCCGGGCGCGTCCTGCTGATGGTGGGCGGCCTTGCCGGTCTCGTGATCGGCGTAGGCGTCGGCTTCTATATCGGCCGCTGGGAAATCGGCCAGCCCTTCCGCCGCTCCATCGAGCGTGTGAGCCGTCTGGCGGAGGGTGATCTTGATATCACCATTGAGGAAACCGGGCGCGGGGATGAGATCGGCAAGCTGAACACCGCGCTTGGCGTGTTCAAGGACAATGCGGTTGCCGCACGGCAGGCTGCCAGCCGGCAGCGCGAGGAGGCCGAGCGCAAGCTGGCCGAAGCTGAGCGGGTCAACGCCCTCACCCAGACTTTCGAGGCCGAGATTGACGAGGCCGTAACCGCCCTTGCCAGTGCCGCTGAGGAGCTTCAGGCGACGGCGCAGTCCATGGCCTCCACGGCGGAGGAAAGCTCTGCAGAGACACAGACCGTCTCTGCCAGCACTACCCAGACCTCTGCCAATGTGCAGACGGTCGCCAGCGCAGCCGAGGAATTGTCGAGCTCCATCAAGGAGGTCGCAACCCAGATCGCGCGCACCTCCAGCGTGGCAGAAGCGGCCACTACCAAAGTGGACGAGGCGATCTCACGGATCGACACGCTGGTCGCGGCCGCGTCGGCCATCGACGAAGTGGCCTCTCTCATCGGCGCAGTAACCGAGCAGACCAAGCTGCTGGCGCTTAACGCCACCATTGAGGCTGCGCGTGCAGGCGAAGCAGGCAAGGGCTTTGCGGTCGTCGCAAGCGAAGTAAAGCAGCTGGCCGAACAGACCGAGAAGGCAACCGCCACCGTGATCGAGCAGATCCGGGCAATCCAGAGCGGCACCCAGACAGCGGTCGAAGCTGTCCGTGCCATCGAGCAGGTGGTGGACGAGGTCAGCCAGATCTCGACCGCTGTGGCCTCCTCCGCCGAGGAACAGGTAGCCGTTACCGGCGAGATCAGCCGCAATGTCAGCGAAGCGGCACAGGGCGCTGAAGCCGTATCGCGTTCGCTTGGCGGACTGGAACAGGCGGCTGGCACCACCTCTGCGGCGGCCAGCCAGGTCGCGATGACGGCGGCCCAGGTCGCAGAGCGCTCCGCCCGGATCAAGTCAGAGATAGAGCGGTATCTGAAGGACGTGCAGTCAGCAGCCTAGCCAGCTGGCGCGCAAGGATGGCGAAATCCGTCCTTGCGCGCCGTCCGGTTTCAACGCATCGCGCGCATGCGTTCAATGCGCAGCTCCAGCCGCCGGATTTCGGTGACCAGCCGGTTCTCGGTCATGAAGGGCGTCATGCCGGTCTTCATGACCAGTGAGCCAAGCATGAGCACGGCGGACGGAAGCCCGTATCGCAATGCCTCCAGCACGTCTTCTGCCTGGAAGAACTCCCAGGCCAGCCAGACGCTGACGAAAAACATGATTGTCTGGCTGATAAACATGACCCAGCGCGCCCACGCACGTGGACCCGTCAGCAGGCCCAGCGCGCTGGCAACGAACCCCGGCTCCTTGCTGAGCACATCGCGAAGCGCGCGGTCTTCATCATCAAGTGCCTGTTCGATCAGGCGGTCCACATCACTCATTTCATGCC
>CAZCEG010000418.1:0-2280 GCA_964497275.1 uncultured Oceanicaulis sp. | reverse complement strand
TGATGTCGGGATGGGTCACGGTGACCGGACCGCCGCGCGCGATCTGTTCCTGGAAGCGCGGAATCACGCTGCCGGATGAACCGAGCACGTTCCCGAAACGCACGCAGACGAAGTGGGTTTCACCCGTATCCTGCATGGCCTGGCAGACCATCTCCGCAAGCCGCTTGCTCGCGCCCATCACATTGGTCGGATTGACAGCCTTGTCGGTGGACACCATGACGAAGCGCTCGACCCCTGCGGCAACCGCCGCACGCGCGATCACCAGTGTGCCCAGCGTGTTGTTGCGCAGCGCCTCCGCGGCGTTGTCACTCTCCATCAAAGGAACGTGCTTGTAGGCGGCCGCATGGAACACCACCTGCGGAGCCGACTGCTGCAGTGCGGTTCGCACCCGGGCGGCATCCTTCACATCACCGATCAGGCACACGAGCGGAAGCTGCGGATGCAGCGCCTGCAGCTTCTGTTCGATCCGGTAAAGCGCGAACTCGGAGGCCTCGAACAGAACCAGCGACGCAGGCCGCAGGCGTGCGATCTGCACGCACAACTCGCTGCCTATGGAGCCACCCGCGCCACTCACGAACACCGTCCGCCCGGCGATCAGATGCTGCAGCCCCTCGTTGTCCAGCTGCACCGCCTCACGGCCCAGCAGGTCCTCGATCTCGACCTTGCGCAACGCCTCGATCGACACCTTGCCGGACATCACGTCCTCGATGCCCGGCACGGTGAACACCTCCGCACCGGCAGAAGCGGCGAGGTCGGTCGCGGCCCGGATGCTGGTGCGGGCGGCCGACGGCATGGCGAGAATCACATGCCTCGCCTTTTCTTCATGCAGCACCTCCGGCAGGCTGGATACCGGGCCATGCACCGTGTGCCCGGCAAGTTCGCGCCCCCACTTCAGCGGATCGTCGTCGACCAGGCCCACCACGCGCCAATCCGGGCTGCGCTCGAGTTCCTTGACCAGGATCGCGCCGCCGCGTCCCGCGCCGACGATGACCACCGGCTTGCCCTGGGCGATCAGGCCTCCGTACAGGCGATGCTCCTTCCACATTCGATACGCGACCCGCCCCCCGCCCATCACGATGAGCAGCAGCAGCGGGTAGAGCACCAGCAGGGAACGCGGAATGAGCAAAGCCGTCGGCCGGTAGATCAGCATCATCACGCCAAGCATCAGCGTGGAGGCCGCGACGGCCTTCAGCACCCGTCTCAGATCGGGCAGGCTTGCGAACACCCACATACCCAGATAGAGGCCGGCCCAGCGGCAGATGATGGCGTGCAGCGGCAGCAGGATGGCGCCGCCAGCCAGGATGAGGTCGGTGTATTGGTGCGGCCAGACGAAATTGAAGCGCAGCAGATAGCCACCCACCCAGGCGACAACCATCGCCAGCAGGTCGAAAGCGAATACCATCAGCGAGCGGATGTTGCGGTTCATCGAGTGTCCCGAGTGTTGTTCGAGGCGCGCCAGCGGCGGTCGATCCAGAAACCGGCCGTCAGCAGCAGCACCGCAGGCAGGACCAGCACGGCCGACGCGACCGCCCCGCCCGCCGTCCTGGCGACCAATGCACTGGCTGCGCAGACGGCCATCAGCGCATAGGCGAACCATGCCGTGCGGGCATGGCCAAACCCGGAGCGTACCAGCCGCTGGTAGAAATGTTCCCGGTGAGCTTGCCAGAAACGCTCTCCGCGGAGCATGCGACGCGCCAGGGTGACGCTCGCGTCAGCGATGAATGGTGCGAAGACCACCGGCACGAACCACACCGGCCAGGCATCGCTGAGCACGCCGGCGACGCCGAGCGCGGCAGCGAGGAAACCGAGCGGAATGGACCCTGCATCGCCCATGAACACGCGGGCGGGGTGCAGGTTGAACAGCAGGAAGCCGGCCGCCCCCCCTGCCAGCGCAGCCGCAGTCGCCGCCAGCTCCGGCTGAGCGGCCCACACCGCTGCCAGCGCACAGGCGCCAAAGCCGAACAGCGCCATGCCGCCGGCCAGTCCGTCGGAACCATCCATGAAGTTGTAGAGATTGGTCATCCATACGGTGAGCAGCACCACCGGCAGCGCCAGTATCCAGGACACGTCGCATGTGGCCACGAGCGCACCCGCCGCGAAGCAGTGGATGGCGAAGCGCAGCCCCGTCGATAGCCCATGCCGGTCATCGGCGAACGACACCGCCACCAGACCGGCCGCCGGCCAGATCCAGAGCGGTGCAACGCCGGTTGCGGCCAGCGCGCACAGCGTGCCGACGACGATGCCCCAGCCACCCACTCGAGGCGTGACCGTGGTGTGCAG
>CAZCEG010000417.1:0-2300 GCA_964497275.1 uncultured Oceanicaulis sp. | reverse complement strand
CGGCATCGAGGTCGGCCACATCTTCTATTTCGGCACCAAGTATTCCGAGCCCATGAAGGCCTATGTCACCCATCCCGACGGCAAGGACCGGCCCGTACACATGGGCTCTTACGGTGTGGGCGTTTCACGCCTGCTGGGCGCGATCATAGAGGCCCACCACGACGAAGCTGGCTGCATCTGGCCGGAAGAGGTCGCGCCCTTCGGCGTTGGCATCATCAATCTCAAAGCTGGCGATGCAGAAACCGATGCGGCCTGCGAAACCGCCTATCAGGTGCTGATGAAGGCCGGCAAGGACCCGCTTCTGGACGATACGGACGAGCGTCCGGGCGGCAAGTTTGCCACCTTGGACCTGATCGGCGTGCCCTGGCAGCTCATCATCGGCCCGCGCGGCCTGAAAGAGGGCAAGGTTGAGGTGAAGCACCGCGCCAGCGGCGCTCGCCATGAGCTGAGCCTTGACGATGCCATCACGCACCTCGCTGCAGGGAGCCTGCCGCGTGGCTGAGGCAGATACCAGACCGGCCAGAAGCCCAAACGGCGCAGGCGCGTTCAGCGCCTTCGAGTTCATGCTGGCCTTCCGCTATCTGCGCACCCGGCGCAAGCATGGCGGGGTGACGCTGATCTCGGTGATCTCGTTTGTCGGGATCATGCTGGCGGTGACGGCGCTGATCGCCGTCATGTCCATCATGAATGGCTTTCGCCACGAGCTGCTCTCGCGCCTGCTTGGCGTGCAGCCGCACGTCTATGTCTACACAACCGACAACCGCCTTCTGACGGACGATCTGACCGATCAGATCAGCGCCGTGCCCGGCGTGCGCATGGCAGGGCCGGTTATCGCCGCGCAGGCACTTTTGAGCTCCGATCGCGCCGCCACCGGCGCGCAGGTGATCGGCGTGCGCCCGCAGGACCTTGCCCGCTTTGATCTCATCGCCGGTGAAGGCGAGGCTGCCGCTGCGGGCGGCGGCATGGTGCAAGGCTCCGCCGACGAATTTGGCGTCGGCCATAATGGCGGGGACGGCATTCTGATCGGTTCGGGCATTGCGGCCCATCTTGGCGTAAGCGCGGGCGACACGGTCACCCTTCTTGCTCCGCAAGGCGCGTCCACGCCCATGGGGACGGTGCCACGGCGCAAGAGCTATGTCGTGGAAGGCATTGTTTCCATGGGCGTTCTCGATCTGGACCGGATCTATGTCTTCATGCCGCTGGAGCAGGCTGCGCTCTTCTTCAACCGCCCCGGCGGCGCCGACTATATCGATATCCGCGTGACCAATCCCGATGCGCCTGAAGCCGTGGTAGAGGCTGTACGCCAGATTGTGCCTGCCGGATCGGCGGTCTTTGACTGGCGGCGGCAGAACCAGTCCTTCTGGACGGCCTTGCAGGTGGAGCGCACCGCCATGCGCCTCATCCTCTCCATCATCGTGCTGATCGCGGCGATGAACATCATCTCAGGCCTTGTCATGCTGGTAAAGAACAAGAGCCGCGACATCGCGATCCTGCGCACGATGGGCGCGACGCAAGGCGCAGTGATGCGCATTTTCCTGATTGCGGGCGCGATGATTGGCGTGCTCGGTACGGCGGCCGGCATAGTGCTTGGCATCCTCATCGCCATCTTTATCGGGCCGATCCAGGATTTCCTTGCCTTTGTGACCGGCGTCGATGTGTTCGATCCGTCGGTTTATCTGCTCTATCGCCTGCCAGCGCGGCTCGACTGGGCCGAAGTGGCGTTCGTGGCCTTCTGGGGCTTTGCGACAGCGCTTCTGGCGACCTTGCCGCCCTCTTGGCGGGCAGGGCGCATCGATCCGGTAGAGGCGCTGCGTTATGAGTGATCCGGCTCTTTCCTTGCGCGGGCTGGTGCGCCGCTACGAGACTGATGCAGAGACCATCGAGGTGCTCAAAGGCGCCGATCTCGACCTGATGCCGGGTGAGCTGGTGGGTCTTGTGGGTCCGTCCGGCTCCGGCAAATCCTCGCTTCTCCATGCCGCTGCCCTGCTGGAGCGGCCTAATGCCGGAAGCGTGAAGATTGGCGGCGTGGACGGCCTGGCCCTTAATGAGCGCGGTCGCACCGCTCTGCGCCGCCGCGAGATCGGGTTCGTGTATCAATTCCATCACTTGCTGGCGGAACTTGATGCGGTCGATAACGTCGCCTTGCCACGCCTGATCGCAGGGGAGAGCCGGAAGTCTGCGCGCGCCAAAGCGACCGAATGGCTTGAAAAGCTCGGCCTTGGCGGGCGCCTGACGCACCGCCCGCCGCAGCTGTCGGGCGGTGAACAGCAACGCGTGGCAATTGCGCGGGCTCTTGTGGG
>CAZCEG010000416.1:0-2327 GCA_964497275.1 uncultured Oceanicaulis sp. | reverse complement strand
GCCCCGTCCGGCGGCGCGATGGAGCTCAGCCCCATGCGCGGTAGAGCCTCCAGCAGAGCGGCGCGGTTCGCGCGGTAGGTCTCCACATGAGCTTCCAGTTCCTCGCGGCAGTCCATCGCGGCCAGCGCCGCGTGCTGGCTCAAGGAGGGCGGGGAGAGGAAGAGATTGCCGCGATAGGCGCGCACCGTGTCGGCCTTGTCCGCAGGCGCGATCACCCAGCCCAGCCGCCAGCCGACCATGGAATAGTATTTGGAGAAGCTGTTGACGATGAAGGCGTCGCTATCGAACTCCAGAACGCTGGGCGTCGGCTTGCCATAGGCGATGCCGTGATAGATCTCGTCAGAGATGATCCGTATGCCGCGCGCCTTGCAGATTTCGGCGATGGCGGCGAGTTCCTCTGGCGGCAGGATCGTGCCGGTCGGATTGGCCGGGCTCGCGATCAGGATACCCGCCGGTGCCGGGGCCATGTCCGCAATCATCTGTGCACTGAGCTGGTAGCGCGTCTCCGGCCCGCAATCGATCTCCACCGGCTCCAGATGAATGGCGCGCGAGGTGTTGCGATAGGCGACATAGCCGGGGCGCGCCATGGCAATGCGGTCACCCGCCTCAAACCCTGCCAGCATGGCGAGCAACAGGGCAGGCGAAGCCCCTGCGGTCAGCACCACGCGCTCCGGCGTTACGTCGAGCCCATAGGTTTCGCGATACTGCGCGGCGATGCGGGCACGTAAGGGCGCGCTCTCCCAATAGCTCATCGCATCAGTGTCGAGTACGCGGTGCGCAGCCTCAATCGCGGCCTTTGGCGCGCCGGTGGAGGGCTGGCCGAACTCCATGTGGATCACAGGCTTTCCTTCGGCTTTGAGCCGGTGGGCAAGCTCTGACATGGCGATGGCCTTGAAGGGTTCGATGCGGCTTGTCATGCGGCCTGTCTAGCCGCCAATCAGCCCCCGCAAAAGCCCTGATGCGCGGCGCACCGGATCGCGCCGGATCGCGCGTTCCTCCTCCCCCACATAGTGGAAGATACCGCCCAGCGCGCGCTCCACCGCAAAGTCGGTGAGCTGACCACGCAAGTTTGCCGCCGGATTGCCGCCGCCGCGCCCGAACAGCCCGCCAAGGCCGGAGCGCTGGGTGACAAGGCTCGATGCGCCATCGAGCGCAGAATACGCGCCAGATGCGGTGAGGGTTTCCTCCATGGGCGGACGCAGGAGACGGGTCAGCGGTGTCTCCGTGCGGCCTCTCAAGTATTGCGTGGCGGCCGTGTCCGGCCCACGCAATATTGAGGCGGCATCCTGTATCGTCAGGGAGCGGATGGCATCGGCAACCAGGCGGCGCGCAGGCGGCATGGCCTGCTCTGCCGCACGGTTCATGCGCATCTCCACATCATCGAGCGGTCCGGCAAGGCCCAGCGGCTGCAGGCGCTGCTGCGCGCTGCGCATCATGCCGGGAAGCGGGATGCGCACCACCGGGTCGCCAAAGAAGCCATCGCGCCGGCCGAGCCGCGTGGTCGCGGCGTCCGCGGCGGTGGTGAGAAGCTGACGGATGACCGCGCCGCCATCGGCTTGCGCAAAGCCCGCAGGCGTGATTGCGAAGGCAAGGCCAGCGGCCAGAAATGTGCGGCGGTCCATCGGCTTTGCTCCCTCAGCCCCTTGATGCGTACAAAAATGACTATACGCCGATGAACGGGGGCTGACAGAAAAACCGGAGCCTATTCGGCGGCGATTTTCTCGATGCCAGTGGCCCCTGCATCGCGATGGCGCAGCGCCCGGCCGAGCTTCGTCTTGCCATGCGCCTTGGTGAAGCCATCCTTGGTCCAGACCAGCCCGCCGCCGACCAGCACATGCGTCACCACGCCGTCGGAGCGGTTCACCAGCTGCTCGTGCTCGAACACGTCACGATGGATGAATTGCAGCCCGGCATCGGAATCGTAGGTCTTGAGGGCCTCAGGGTCGATGATCGCGATATCGGCGACATCGCCGGTCTCGATCCGGCCCGCCTCGATGCCGATGAAGTCTGCCGGATCACGCGTCAGGCGCTTCACCTGCGCGGCAACGCGGTCCATGCCATCGGCCTGCGCCAGCTGCAGGCAGCGCAGATTGCCGTCATAGAAGGCCATATTGGTCAGGTGCGCACCGGAATCGTTGAAGCCGGGAAAGATCTGCGGATCAACCAGCAGCTTTTTCACCACCTCCATGTCCCGGTTGGCGGAGATCGTCCACCAGCGCAGATCGGTGTCGTAAAGCTGGAACAGGCCGAGCACGAAATAGGGCTCGCCCACATCCGGCGAGGGGGGGGTGAGGTCGTGCGCGCTCTTTGAGTAGCGCGGTGTGCTG
>CAZCEG010000415.1:0-2333 GCA_964497275.1 uncultured Oceanicaulis sp. | reverse complement strand
CGCGCTGATCATCTACGACGACCTGACCAAGCAGGCCTGGGCCTACCGCCAGGTTTCGCTGCTGCTGCGCCGCCCGCCGGGCCGTGAAGCCTATCCGGGCGACGTGTTCTACCTGCACTCCCGCCTGCTGGAGCGCGCCGCGAAGCTCAACGAGGACCACGGGTCCGGCTCGCTGACGGCGCTGCCCGTCATCGAGACACAGGCCAATGACGTGTCGGCCTACATCCCGACCAACGTGATCTCGATCACGGACGGCCAGATCTTCCTTGAAACCAACCTCTTCAACGCCGGTATCCGTCCGGCGGTGAACGTCGGTCTGTCGGTCAGCCGCGTGGGCTCTGCCGCCCAGACCAAGGCGATGAAGCAGGTTGCCGGCAAGATGAAGGGTGAGCTCGCCCAGTATCGTGAGATGGCCGCCTTCGCCCAGTTCGGCTCTGACCTTGATGCCGCCACCCAGCGCCTTCTGGCGCGTGGTGAGCGCCTGACCGAGCTTCTCAAGCAGCCGCAATTCTCGCCGCTGTCCATGGAAGAGCAGGTGTGCGTGATCTTCGCCGGTACGCGTGGCTATCTCGACAAGATCGCGACCAAGGAGATTGGCCGCTATGAGGCCGAGCTCCTGCGCCACCTGCACGCCGACAAGGCCAAGCTCCTGTCCACGATCCGCACCGAGCAGAAGCTGTCTGATGCGTCCGAGGCAGAACTTGCCAAGACGCTGGAAGCCTTCACCGCCCGGTTCGCCGGTTAGGGCCAGAGGCAAGGTTTAGCGAGGCATAGCCAATGGCGAGCTTGAAGGACCTGCGCAACCGGATTTCCTCCGTGAAATCCACGCAGAAAATCACCAAGGCCATGCAGATGGTGGCCGCTGCGAAGCTGCGCCGTGCCCAGGACAGCGCGCAGGCAGCGCGCCCCTATGCGCAGAAAATGGCACAGGTCATGGCCAATCTCGCCAAGGGCGTGGTGGCCGGGCCTGAAACCCCGAAACTCTTGATCGGCACGGGCAAGACGGACACGGTCCTCCTGCTGGTGCTGACGGCGGACCGGGGCCTGTGCGGCGGCTTCAACACCAATATCTCGCGTCTGGCCCGCGAGCGCGTTGCCGCGCTGGTCGGCGAGGGCAAGACGGTGAAGATCGTCACCGTGGGCAAGAAGGGCTTTGATGCCCTCAAGCGCCTGCACCGTGAGCGCATCATCGCCTCCATCGAGCTGAAAGAGGCGGCGACGCCGGCCGAACTTGCGGCCCGCGTCGGCGACCAGATCACGCGCCTCTTCCACGAGGGCGGGTTTGATGTGTGCGAGCTGGTCTCTTCCGAGTTCGTCTCGGTGATCAGCCAGAAGCCGAAAGCGCGCACGCTGGTGCCTGCCCGCGAAGCCATCGATCCCGATGCGCCGGGGCCTGACCTGAAAGGCGCCATCTACGAGTATGAGCCCGACGAGGAAACCATCCTCGCCGAGATGCTGCCGCGCTATGTCACCACCGTCATCCTCTCCGCCCTGCTGGAGAATGCGGCCGGTGAGATGGGCGCGCGCATGGCTGCGATGGACAATGCCACGCGCAATGCCGGCGAGCTCATCAACAAGCTGAACCTGCAATACAACCGCACCCGTCAGGCCAAGATCACCACCGAGCTCACGGAGATCATCTCCGGGGCCGAGGCGGTCTAGGCGCGGGATCTGAAGACATTGAAGAACGCCTCCCGCAGATGACGGGAGACCGGTAGAAGAGGCTGAGACGATCATGAGCAATCTCAAGGGCCGTATCGCACAGGTGACGGGCGCCGTCGTGGACGTGAAGTTCGAAGGCGGGCTGCCCCCCATCCTGAACGCGCTGGAAACCATGAATGGCGACCACAAGCTGGTTCTGGAAGTGGCCCAGCACCTTGGCGAGAACGTTGTGCGCACCATCGCGATGGACGCCACCGAAGGCCTGCAGCGCGGCGGCGAAGTGACCGATAGCGGTTCGCCGATCACCGTGCCGGTCGGTCCGGGCACGCTTGGCCGCATCCTGAACGTCACCGGCGAGCCGATCGACGAGGCGGGCGATGTGGTGTTTGAAAAGCGCGCGCCGATCCACCGCTCCGCGCCGGAGTTCGACGAGCAGTCGACCGAGGCGGAAATCCTCCCCACCGGCATCAAGGTCATCGACCTGCTCTGCCCCTACGCCAAGGGTGGCAAGATCGGCCTCTTTGGTGGTGCGGGCGTCGGCAAGACGGTGCTCATCCAGGAACTGATCAACAATATCGCCAAGCTCTTCGGCGGTTACTCCGTGTTTGCCGGCGTTGGCGAGCGCACCCGTGAAGGTAACGACCTTTACTGGGAGATGATCGAGTCCGGCG
>CAZCEG010000414.1:0-2334 GCA_964497275.1 uncultured Oceanicaulis sp. | reverse complement strand
CTGCGCAGCAATGGCCATGGCGCTGGGTGCCGCGGCGGCATCGGCGCAAACCGCCCCGCAGCCTGCCAGCTATTTCGAGTTTGATGTGGAGCGCGTCGTGCTGCTCGACGAGGCCAACGCGCCCGCCATTCACGAGCGTCTCGTGCGTGAAGCCGGCGCGTATTGTGCCGGGCTGGTATCACCGGCAACGGCGGAATACGGACAGTGCGTCACAACGATGGTGCGCCATGTGGTGACAGAGCTCGACCACGCACCGCTCACGCGCTTCCACGATAGCGTAACCGCAGCCGCGCCCCTCTATCATCAGACGGTTGCGCATAACGCAGGCTAATCACGGCCCGAACCTTGACGCGCCCGGCGCCTGACAGGATTGTCCCGACATCCTGTCAGGCGCCGGGGGAGCTCATGGACCATATCAAGACCGCGATCCGTACGATTCCCGACTATCCCAAGCCGGGCATCATGTTCCGCGATGTCACAACCCTTCTCGGCGATGCTCGGGCCTTCCGGGCCGCTGTTGATGCGATGATCGCGCCCCATGCGGGCACGAAGATCGACAAGGTGGCAGGCATCGAGGCGCGCGGCTTCATTCTGGGCGGTGCCATCGCCCACCAGCTCTCCATCGGCTTTGTACCGATCCGCAAGAAGGGCAAGCTGCCCTTCGCCACCATTGGCCAGTCCTATGAGCTGGAATACGGCACGGACGAGGTGGAGATCCACACAGACGCGGTAAAGCCCGGCGAGCGCGTGCTGCTGGTCGATGACCTGATCGCGACAGGCGGCACGGCGGAGGCCGCAATCCTGCTCCTGCGCCGGGCGGGCGCGGTGGTGGAGGGTGCGTCTTTCGTCGTCGACCTGCCAGAGCTCGGCGGGGCAAGCCGCATCAAGGCGCTGGGCGTCCCGGTCGCCACGCTGGTAGCCTTCGACGGGCATTAAGGCTTACTCTCTCCCCGAGTGACATTACGGGGAGGGTTCGTCCATGTTCATCGGTCATTACGGGGTGGCGCTCGCTGCCCCACGCCTCGTTGCCAGCGTACCGCTATGGGTATTGTTCCTGTCGGTGCAGGTCTTGGACCTGGTCTGGGGCGTGCTTATCCTTGCCGGGATCGAGCAAGTGCGCATCGTGCCGGGTTTCACCGCGATGAGCCCGCTCGACCTCTATCACATGCCCTGGTCGCACTCCTTGCCCGGCGCACTGGCGCTATCGGCAGCTTTTGGCGGGCTGTACTGGCTTTTTGCCCGCAGAGACCGGGTCGCAGGCGCGATGCTGGTGGCGGCCGCCGCCTTCTCCCACTGGCTTCTCGACCTGATCGTCCATGTGCCCGACCTGCTGCTCTGGCCGGGTGGGCCGATGGTGGGGTTTGGCCTCTGGAACAATCTGCCGCTGGCGCTCGGCCTTGAGGTGGCGCTGGTGATCGCCGGTCTCGCCGTCTATCTCACCGCCACTAAGGCGCAGGGCATTATCGGGCGCATCTCGCCGTTCGTGCTGGTGGGTGTGCTCCTCGCGCTGGAGGCGGTCCACCTTCTGGGCGAACCGCCTGCCAGCGGTGAGGAACTTGCCATTATCAGCCTTGCCGCCTTCCTGGTCCTTGCAGGCCTGGCGGTGGTCGCTGATGTCACGCGGGAGCCGAAACCCTAGCGGCGGCCCGCCGCCACGAATGCGCGCACATCACGCGCCAGCTGCTCGATCGAGGGGTGGTGCAGATACATCATGTGCCCGGCCTCGTAATAGGTCATCGTCACGCGCGATGGGTCATAGCCGCGCTGGTTGAAGGTCATCTCGGTGCCGAAGAAGGGCGTGGCGAGATCATAGATGCCGTTGGTGGCCAGCACGCGCAGGTCCGCATTCTGGCGCATGGCGCGCTCCAGCCAGATCGAGGTGTTGAGGTAGGAATTATTCCCGCCAGCCTCGCCCGCATTCCAGTTCCAGTTGCGCACTCCGCCCAGCGTCACATACGGATCGGTGATGGTGACGCCCAGATTGCGGGTATAGTGATCACGCATCGCAGCCGTGTAGCCTGCGGCAATGCCATAGCCTGACGGATCGCCTTCCGGGTTCTCGCGCAGGGTATCGGGCTCTGGCCCTGCAAAGCGCGAATCGAACCTGCCCACCGTCACGCCGCGCTCCCGCAGGATTTCGTTGCGGAAGCGATTGAGCGGTATGCGCAGATTGGCCGCGCGCACATAGCTTTCCGACAGGCCCGTCAGCTCCGCCATGCGCACCGCCGTGGCATTGAACCGGGCCTCATCGACATCGTGACCGCGTAAGAGGACGGGCAGGAACTCGTCGGTCGCAAAATCACGCGCATCGCGCAGGAAAGCGTTGAAATCATT
>CAZCEG010000413.1:0-2339 GCA_964497275.1 uncultured Oceanicaulis sp. | reverse complement strand
AAAATCCGCCGCTCGCAAGCGCCATCGAAACCCTGTTTGCCGACGCCGCCTACCGCGTGATCGTGGACGATAACCGCCTGTGGGCCGCAGCGCTCAGCCGGGCCTCGGCAACGGTTCGCTGGTTTGCCATCGGCCTTGCAGCACTGGTGTGCGCAGCCGCTGCCGCTGTCATCGCCTTCGCGGCGCGGGCAGCCCTGTCCATGCGGCGGGACGTGGCCGAGGCCCTGCATCTGGTGGGCGCGCCGGACAGGTTCATTGTCGGCCTGTTTCAGGAGCGCTTCTTCCTTCTGGGGCTGAAGGCGGGAGCAGCAGGCTCCCTCCTTGCACTGGGAAGCGCTTTTGCGCTTGGGGAGATTGGCGGCACGGCAGGGGCAATCTTCTTCCTGCCCAGCCTATTGCCGGGCTGGGGCGCGATTGTAATCCTGCCGCTCGCCGCCTTTGCCAGCGGGCTTGTGGCGGCGATCTCTGCGCGCCTTGCCATCGTCACCGCCCTGCACAAGCGCTGGTCGTGAGGGCGCGAAATCACGCATTGGCAGGCGCAACGCGGCCCGGCATAGTCGCGTTAGCCACAAGGCAGGGTGATCGGCCTTGCGCAAGAGCGATAAGGGCATGTCACGCATGAGAGGCCTGTTTGAGGTGCTGCGCTTTTCGGCGTTCGCGGTCATCCTGACCGGGGGCTTGAGCTTTGCGCTCTTCGTGCGCGCAGGCCTGTCCCACGGCCCCGATACCGAAGCCAGCGCCGATGCGATCGTGGCGCTTACCGGCGGTGAAGGCAGGGTGGCCACCGGCGTGGCGCTTCTGTCGGAGGGGCGCGGCGAACGCCTGCTGATCTCGGGCGGCAATCCCGATGTGACCATGAATGCGGTGCGGGCGGCCTCAGGCGCTCCGGCAGACCTGTTTGAATGCTGCGTCGATATCGGGGTGGAGGCGGCCAATACGGTGGGTAACGCCGAAGAGACCGCGCGCTGGGCCAATGGCCATGGCTATACGCGCCTCATCATCGTCACCTCCGATTTCCACATGCCGCGTGCCCTGCTGGAGCTCAAAGCCGCCCTGCCCACGCACGAGCTGGTGCCCCATGGCGTGCCCAGCCCCCCGCCCTGGCAGGACACGCGCTCTGCCCGGCGCTGGCTGCAGGAATATCTGAAATTCGCCGCCGTCTATGCGCGCGAAACCCTGCGCCAGCCCCTCGACGCGGGCAGCTGAACCGCGCAAATAAGAGCCCCACAGCAATAGCCTGGAGCCGCTCCCCTTGCGCCTTGTCGGTTCAGCCCTTTTCGTGATCTGGCTCTATGGCCTTATGGCCGTGATCGGTCTGATCTGCCTGCCCGTCCTGCTGGGTCCGCGCAGCTGGTCGAAAGCCTGCTTCCGCTTCTATCTGGCTCTTGTGTTTGCGGGCCTGCGGGTCTTGTGCGGTATCCGCATCGAGATACGCGGGCGCGAGCACATGCCAACCGGCCCTGCGCTCGTGGCCTCCAAGCACCAGTCCATGTTCGAGACGCTGGCCTTCTGGCAGATCCTGCCTGACCCGGCCATCATCCTGAAAAAAGAACTGAAATTCCTGCCGGTTTTCGGCTGGTATGCGATGAAGCTGAAGAATGTGGCGGTGGACCGCTCAGCCGGTGCCAAGGCCCTGCGCGATATGCTGAAAGCAGCGCGCGAGCGCGCAGAGCAGGGCCGTCAGATCGTCATCTTCCCGCAAGGCACGCGCGTGAAGCCCGGCGAGACTGAAAGCTACAAGCCGGGCGTTGCAGGCCTTTACAGCGCGATGGGCGTACCGTGCGTGCCTGTTGCGCTCAATTCCGGGCTCTACTGGCCAGGTTCAGGCTTCGTACGCAATCCCGGCACCATCATTGTCGAGTTTCTGCCCGCCATCGCGCCGGGGCTGTCAAAGGCCGCCTTCATGGCAGAGCTTGAAACCCGCATCGAGACCGCATCATCTGCGCTCCTCGCCGAGGCGGGCCAAACCCAGACGCTGGACGAGGCAACAGCATGACCGGATTTTTCAACCGTTCGGGCGGCGCGCCTTCGCGCCTTGGCCTGTTCCTCCCCTTCATCCTGTTTGGCGCCGCAATCGCCATCTATGCGGGCTACTGGATCTGGATGTCCGGCGAGATCCGCAAGGCCGCCCATGACTGGATCGCCCAGCAGGAGGCCGAAGGCTATGTCATCGTGCATGACGGCTTGAGCGTTTCGGGCTTTCCCTTCCGCTTCACCGTCACGGCGCGCAATCCTGACATGACTGCCCCTGAAGGCGATGGCGGCTGGCGCGTGCAGATGCCCGCGCTGTCGGCAAGCGCGCTGCCCTACAATATCAGCCACTGGATCGTGGCGTTCCG
>CAZCEG010000412.1:0-2352 GCA_964497275.1 uncultured Oceanicaulis sp. | reverse complement strand
TGTTGGTATATGCTAGAGCCGCAGCGTACGCGCGAAGCGTTCGCCGCGGCGTTCGATCTCGATGGGCCATTCGCGGGCATCATCATTGCGGGCAAGCTCGCGCTCCAGTTCACGCACAGTCCGCAGCGTACGGCCATTCAGCTCCAGCACCCGGTCGCCGGGCTGGAAGCCGAAATAGTCCGCCGCCGAACGGCGCTGCACACCCGTCACGATCAGGCCTTCCAGGAAGGGATCAAGCCCATTGGCCTCGTTGAAGGCGGGCGAGAGCTCCACCAGCTCCGCGCCCTGCAGGGGATTGCGGCCACTCATCACGGCGCGCACACCCTCGCGATCGCCGGGCGGTGCCGCAGCGGTCACGGTCAGCGCCGTCTCATCGCCATCGCGCATCACGCGCAGGCGCGCCTCATCGCCCACCGCGCGCGTGGCAAAACGGAAGCGTACGGCGGCCTCGTTATTGGTCTCGGTGCCATCAACCGACAAGATGATGTCACCCCGGCGCAGGCCTGCGAGGTCAGCCGGCCCCTGCGGGTAGATGTCCGCCACCAGCGCGCCACGCGGACGGTCAAAGCCCATGGACTGGGCGATTTCAGACGTCACTGGCTGCAGGCGTGCGCCGAGCCAGGGCCGCACCAGCTCGCCATCACCGGTCGCCGCCGCGACAACGCTTCTCACCATCTCGGCAGGGATCGCAAAGCCAATGCCTTGCGACCCGCCAGAGCGGGAAAAGATCGCCGTGTTGATGCCCAGAAGCTCGCCGCTCATGCTGACAAGCGCGCCGCCAGAATTACCCGGATTGATGGCCGCATCGGTCTGGATGAAGAAGGCATAGTCGGTGATGCCGACATCGGTGCGCGCCAGCGCGGAAATGATGCCGGAGGTGACCGTCTGGCCGACGCCGAACGGATTGCCGATGGCGAGCACCAGATCACCCACTTCCGCCGTGCCGGAAAGATCAAACGGCAATACGGGCAGCGGATCGGGCGTACGCACACGCAGGACAGCAAGGTCAGTGCGCTCGTCGGTCAGCAGCACCTCGGCCTCCAGCTCGCGCCGGTCAAACAGCACCACGCGCAATTCCTGCGCATTGGCGACGACATGGTTATTGGTGACGATGACGCCGCTGGGATCGACGATCACGCCGGAGCCCAGCGAGTTCACCTCGCGCTGGCGCGGGGCCTGCTGGCCAAAGAAGCGCTCAAAGAACGGATCACCGGCAAAGGGCGAACGCTGGGCCACAAGGCGGCGCGAATAGACGTTCACCACCGCTGGCGCGGCCTCGCGCACGATGGGCGCGAAAGAGAGCTGCACCTCAGCCCGGCTCTGTGGCAAGGCGCGCTCTGGCGCGCCCGCGCCCGCCAGCGTCTCTTCCTGGCCGTCCGCGCTGTGGAACATGGTGGTGGCAAGGCCGAGGGCCACTATCAATGCCGCCCCGATTGCCGGCAGCTTCCAGTTCATGCCTGCGCTCCCTCAAGCTGTTGTCTTGGTCACCGATTTAAGGTGCAGAAAAGCGGCTGAACAGAGGCTGTACATGACATTGCGGGTAAGGGGGTAGCCCTCGTCCTTCGAGACGCCACTTCGTGGCTCCTCAGGATGAGGGCTTTAGGTGCTTTTTCCCTCATCCTTTCGGACGCGGTGGCGCTCGAAGGGCGAGAGAAAAGCAATCAAACAAAAAGCCCCGGTGTTTCCACCGGGGCTTTGTCGATGCTCTGGGGGCAAAAGCCTATTCGTCGCCGGCAAACTCTTCCAGGCGCGCACGGTCGACGGCGCCCTTGGCTTCCGGATCGCGGTCAACGAGCTCGATCACCGCCAGCGGGGCGTTGTCGCCATGGCGGAAGCCGGCTTTGAGAACGCGGGTATAGCCGCCATTACGCTCGCCATAGCGCGGGCCGAGGGTCGCGAACAGCTTCGCCACCTGGTCCTTGTTGCGGATCTGCGCAATCGCCTGACGGCGGGCGTGCAGATCGCCTTTTTTGGCCAGCGTAATGAGCTTGTCCATGATGGGCTTCAGCTCTTTGGCTTTCGGCAGGGTCGTAACAATCTGCTCATGCTCGATCAGCGAGGCAGCCATGTTGGCGAACATGGCGCGCCGGTGCGAAGCGGTGCGGTTGAGCTTGCGATATCCATTCCCGTGACGCATGGGATGTCTCCTTCACTCCGGCAAGGGTGCCTCGCGGCAGCCTGGCTAGATCTGATCCTCAAACTTCTTGGCGAGATCGTCGATATTTTCCGGCGGCCAGTTGGGCGCTTCCATACCGAGGTGCAGACCCATCTGGGCCAGCACTTCCTTGATCTCATTGAGCGACTTGCGGCCGAAGTTCGGGGTGCGGAGCATTTCCGCCTCGGACTTCTGGA
>CAZCEG010000411.1:0-2357 GCA_964497275.1 uncultured Oceanicaulis sp. | reverse complement strand
ATGCGTTGCGGAACTATAGAGGCATGGGTCACCCGCATGCGCGGGTGATGACAAGTTTGGGGGGCTGGGACCCCGGACGTGTAGGTCCGGGTTAAGGTAGCAAGTTAAGGCCCCGCCACCGTCGTGCGGTGCATCAGGCGGGCATGGCCGTCATAGCCGCCCGTCGCCATGTGCTGGGTGCAGCGATTATCCCACATCAAGAGCATGTCGGGTTGCCATTTGTGGCGGTAGACGAAGCGCTCGTCATGGGTGACGCCGTATAGCTCGATGAGCAGGAAGAAGGCCTCCTCGTCAGTGAGCCCTTCCACCGTGCGTACATAGCCCGGATTGATGAAAAGCGTCTTGCGGCCCGTCTCCGGGTGGACGCGCACTATCGGGTGAGACTTCGTGTTGCGCGCTTCCGGAGCGGCGCGGATGGTCATGGACCTGTCCTTGGCGTCATTCTCGCCATAGACGCCCTCAGGCGCATAGGCGAGGGCAGCCGAATGGATGGCGTTCAGCCCCTCGATCTTTGCCCTCATCTCGTCTGACAGCGCTTCATAGGCCGCATACCCGTTGCAAAATAGCGTGTCTCCGCCTTCGGGCGGCGTGATCTTGGAGTGCAATATGGTGCCGGCAGGCGGGGTGTCCTGAAAGCTCCAGTCCGAATGCCAGGCAGCGGCAAAGACCGAAGCCTTCTCGTTCGCCGCGCGTTTTACCTCGATGATGTGGGGATGGCCCTCAATCGGAGCGATGAAGGGATCATCGCCAAACGGGCCGAAATACTGCGTGAAGCGCTCCAGATCCTCATGGCTCATCGGCTGATCAGGAAAGGCGAGCACGAGATGATCCAGCCACGCCTTGCGGATGGCGGCCACTTCCTGCTCGCTCAAGGGCTTTGAGAGGTCCACGCCTGTCACGAACGCGCCAAGGCTTGCGCCTGTGGGCGTCACCACGATGTCTGCAGCCGCCATGGCGTTGCGCCTCCTCCCGGAATTTACGGACGGTCTCTTTGCGGACCGGTTGAGGAGCCGAGGCTGCACAAGGGCGCGCTGGCCCGTCAAGCCTTGCTTGCCAGCCGCCGCGCTCCGGCGTATCGCCAACGCCCTCAACCACCCAGCCGGCAGGAAACCGATGGAGCCCGTATTCCTCGCGATCAACGCGCTAGGCCTTCTCGGCTTTGCCATTATCTTGCTGTCGACGCGCATGAAGACCCGTCCGGGCTTTCTCATCGCGGACATGACGGGGAACGGGATAGCCGGGCTGCACTATGTGTTCCTTGGCGGGGCGGCAGGCGTCCTGTTCTGCTGGGCCTATTCGCTGTTCGATCTGGCGGCGTTGAAGCTTGGCAAGGCGGGTCTGTCGGCGCTCGGCACGCTGCTCGGCGGCGCCTGCCTGATCCTGCTCTTCCTCAATCCGGGCTGGGCAGACCTCGTGGCCGTCATCGGCTCGGTGGTCGCGGTCGCTTCGCGCCTGCAGACCGACATGCGGTGGATATTGCTGCTGGCCGCGCTCTCATCGGTGTTCTGGGCGACCTATGGCCTGCTCTTCGGTTCATGGCCGCAGGTCGGCTTTTCGTGCACCTACATCGTCCTGTCGCTGATAGGGGCGTGGCGCGCGCACAAGGCGATGGCAGCTGCCGTTTAACCCCTTGCGCCCGTGCGGCTTGCGGTTGGGGGCGGGGCCGCGCTAAACCGTGGCTCCCATCCTTAACCGCCCTTCAGCCGGAAGAGCTTGATGTTCAAGAAAATCCTCATCGCCAATCGCGGCGAGATTGCCGTGCGTGTCATCAAGACCTGCAAGCGCATGGGGATAAAGACCGTCGCGGTCTATTCGGAGGCCGATGCCGACAGCCTCGCGGTGGAGATGGCTGACGAGCGCGTCTTCCTTGGCGGATCGCTGCCTGCCCAGTCCTATCTCGTCATGGACAAGATCATCGCTGCCTGTAAGGAGACCGGGGCAGAGGCCGTCCATCCGGGCTTCGGCTTCCTGTCGGAAAACGCGAAATTCCCTGAAGCGCTGAAGAAGGCCGGGATCGCCTGGATCGGGCCGAACCCGCACGCCATCTCGGCCATGGGCGACAAGCTGGAGAGCAAGAAGCTCGCTGCCGCCGCAGGGGTCAGCACCGTGCCGGGCTTCAAGGGCGAGATTGTCGACGACCAGCAGGCCGTCGAGGTCGCAGGCGAGATCGGCTATCCGGTGATGATCAAGGCGTCTGCGGGTGGTGGCGGCAAGGGCATGCGCATTGCCTGGAGCGAGAAGGACGTGCGCGAAGGCTTCCGCGCCGCGCGCTCCGAAGCGAAATCTTCCTTCGGTGATGAGCGCATCCTGATCGAGAAGTTTGTCGAGCAGCCGCGCCATATCGAGATACAGGTGCT
>CAZCEG010000410.1:0-2362 GCA_964497275.1 uncultured Oceanicaulis sp. | reverse complement strand
CATCTCTTTCCGCGTCATCCCCGCGCAGGCGGGGATCCAGAGATCGTAGAGCGAAGACCGCTCAAAAAGTCATGTATCCCGGCTCGGGGACCGGGACCCCGGTGGTAGTCATCGAGCCTTTCAACCGGGTTCCCGGGCTTGACCCGGGATCCAGAGATTGAAGGCGAAAGCCTCGCGAGATGGCTCTGGGTTCCCGCCTGCGCGGGAACGACTACGAGAGTAATCGCTTAGTCCCCGAACGCCGCCCGGCAGACGGCGAAGCGCGCTTCCAGCGCCGCCACATCATCGGCAAGGATCAAAGGCTGGTTCGCCTCGAACAGTTCCGATTGCATATCGAAGACGTGGTCGCGCATTGTCGCGCCGGATTCAATAGCGTTTTCAATCCATTCGCTGGTGCGCATCATGAGGTCTTCGGCAAAGCCCTCCGGATCGTCATACTGCATGATGATGCCGGCCTGGGCGTTGCAATAGATGTTGAGGTCAACCTCATTCATCTCTGCAGGCGGCGTCAGGACAAGGCTTATGGCGGCAAGGGCGAGCATGGCAAATCTCCTGTGCTGCAAGGCGATTTGAAGCCTGCGCGCTAACGCCCTGCCTGCCAACTGACAATCAGGGTCAGCCGCTTCAGCCTGCCGTTTTCACGCGCTTCGGCTTCGGCGCTATCGCGCGGTAGCTCTCATCAATCCAGCTTTTCAGCAGCTCGACAGGGGCGTCCTCACCGGCTGGAAACTCCGCCGAGATCCAGCCCGATTTGCCAAGATTATAGCCCGCGGGTGAAGCAAATTCATGAACGGACAGAACGGCTTGTCCGGACTCGGGGAGCTTTGCCGTAATGGCGCAGGCGGTGCCGGATCGGCCTCGGGAGAGGAAGACAAAGCTCTTGCCTTTCACCTTGATGGCGACCTCACCCCACGGGTGATGCTCACTCGCGCCGGGAAGAGAAAGCGCATACTCTACAAGCGCTTGCAGGTCCTTGTGCATGTAATTTCTCCGATTCCCCGCCGCCAGCTGCCGCACACTCTAGCACAGCGCCTTGCCTCGCCCTCGAAATCGCTTAAGCCTCAGGCTCATGAGCGAACTCGCGGCGAAATTGATGGCAGGTGACAGGGCAGCTCTGGCGCGCGCCATCACGCTTGTCGAGTCCACGCGCGCCGACCATCGGGAGGCCGCCCGCGCCCTGATCACCGCCGTCATGGGCAAGACCGGAGGGGCGATCCGCATCGGGCTGACGGGCGTGCCAGGTGCCGGAAAATCTACGCTTATTGAAGCACTTGGCACCTATCTGACCGCGCAGGGCAAGCGCGTCGCAGTGCTGGCCGTCGACCCCTCCTCCACCCGCACGAAGGGCTCCATCCTTGGCGACAAGACGCGCATGGGGCGGCTGACCACCGACCCCAATGCCTTCATCCGGCCATCCCCGTCTGCGGGGACGCTGGGCGGGGTGACGAAGAAGACGCGCGAGAGCCTGCTCCTGTGCGAGGCGGCAGGCTATGATGTTGTAATCATTGAAACTGTGGGCGTCGGCCAGTCCGAGACAGAGATCGCCCATATGAGCGATGTCTTCATTGCCCTGATGATTGCAGGCGCGGGCGATGAGCTGCAGGGCATCAAGAAGGGCCTTCTGGAGCACGCCGAAATCCTGTTTGTAAACAAGGCAGACGGCGATAATGTTAAGCGTGCACTTAAAGCCGCTCGCGATCTGGAGACGGCCCTGCACCTGCTCGCGCCCGCCTCGCCGCACTGGTCGCCTGTCGTTCTGACCGGCTCGGCGCTGACCGGCGAAGGCATTGAAAAGCTTTGGCAAACCGTGCTCGCTCATCGCAAGGCGCTCACTGAGGCAGGTGCCCTCAAGGAGCGCCGCCGCGCGCAGCAGGTGCGCTGGCTCAATGCCATGATCGAGGCCGATGTGCTCGACCGGTTCCGCGCCGAGCCGCGTGTGCGCGCTTTCCTGCCAGGCCTTGAAAAGGATGTGGCCGAGGGCCGCCTTCCGGCCAGCGAAGCGGCGGAGCGGGCGCTCAAAGCCTGGGGTTCACGCAGCCACGACTAGGCGGCAAGCTATTGCTCTGACAGCGCTCTTGCCTGCCCGACCCAGTTTTCCCGCGCGATGCGGCCACGCGCATTCAAAAGCGCATCGAAGCGATTGATGTCCGCATTCGACCAGCTGGCGATTTGCGAAAAGCGCGTCACCCCTTCGGCTTTCAGCGCCTCTGCCGCCTTGGGGCCGAGCCCCTTGATCGCGGTCAGATCATTGTCCTGTTGAGGTGTAGCAGGCGGCGTATCGGCAGGGTCCGGGGAAGATGTCTGAACCCCCGGATTATATGTTTCACCCCCCTGTGAAACAGTACCCGCGCCCGTGTTTACA
>CAZCEG010000409.1:1339-2362 GCA_964497275.1 uncultured Oceanicaulis sp. | reverse complement strand
AAACTGTTCTGCATCCAGCTGGCGCTGAATGCCGTTATGTCGAAAAAGCTGTAATGTACGCCGGCCGGGTGCGTATGTACGCCCGGCGAAAGCAGGAACCAGCTGCCGGTTTCCGAGGAAAACGCAAATACCGGATAGCCGATCAGGATAATGAAAATACTCCACAATATGCGCCGCTTTACGCGCGGCGTGCGCCAGGTCGATATCAGCGCCAGAAGGCAGAAAATAGCGGTCACGGGCGCCAGGATCAGCGCGATCCAGAAGCCTGCTGGCCAGTCGTCCGGTCCGTCATAGACGGGTGGCGGGACCGGAAAGAGCCGCATCTCCACCATCGCCAAGGCCATATCCCCGCTGGCGAAAAGGCCCACTCTCACAAACTCGCTTCGTGCCGCGCCTGCTTCATCCGGTTCAAACTCAATACGATAGATCAGGTCCACCCTGCGGCTAGGCTCGCCGCCAAGTGTATGGAAATCCGACCAGTTGTATTGCAACAGGCTTCGGCGACGTTCAGGCTCTGCGGGCAGATAGTCGAACATCTGCCCCACTACATCGTCGGAGAACAGGTGAACCACTTCGGGGTGAGTGACGCCGTGCATTGCAGCCTTGTCGCGCGCTAGCAACGCATCAATCGCGCTGTCTGCCTGATCGATGGCAGCTTCGTCGCCCATGACTCGCGCAAAATAGTCCACCGCACTGCTGCAAGCGCCTAGTGAAATGACGGCCAGAACAAGGGCCGCCAACCGAAGAATCTGGCTGTACGTTTCGGACACGGAAACTCCCCCCTCGTGCGTCAACGGAATGCAACCTAGGCGCATTGCTCAAGCTTCGCCAGCAGGATAATTGCCCTCTCAAAACAAACTCAGCTGCTCAGTTTCCTCCTTCGGGCGGGTGAACAGATCGGTGCGCAGCGGGTCGACGCGGCGTGACAGGCCATAGGCCTTGCAGGCGCGGGCGAAGCGCGCGCGGATCAGTTCGGCGACCGGGCCTTCGCCCTTCATGCGGGTATGGAAGGCGCTGTCATAG
>CAZCEG010000409.1:0-1329 GCA_964497275.1 uncultured Oceanicaulis sp. | reverse complement strand
AATCAACCCCATGATCTTCTTCGCTGCCAGCGGCCGCTCGATTGAAAGCCATTGCCGGAAAAGCGGCTCCACCTCCAGCGGCAGGCGGATCAGCACATAGCTCGCATGGCGCGCGCCCGCCTTTGCGCCTGCCTCCAGCAGCTTTTCGAGCTCGTGATCATTGAGGCCCGGTATCATGGGCGAGGTGAAAATGCTGGTCGGCACGCCTGCCTGGCTCAAGGCCTCGATTGTCTTGAGGCGGCGGACGGGCGTGGAGGCGCGCGGCTCCATCGCGCGGGCAAGTTTGCTGTCCAGCGTCGTCACCGAGATGGCGACATGGGCCAGCCCGTGCGCGGCCATGTCCTGCAGGATATCGAGATCGCGCAGCACGCCCGCCGACTTGGTGACGATGCTGACGGGGTGGCGAAACGCGGCGCAGGTTTCAAGGATGGAGCGCGTGACGGAGAGCCGCCGTTCCACCGGCTGGTAGGGGTCGGTATTGGTGCCAAGCGCCAGCACTTGCGGGCTGTAGGCGGGTTTGCGGAACGCTTTGGCCAGAAGGTCCGCCGCGCGCGGCTTGTAGAAAATCACGCTTTCAAAATCGAGCCCGGCTGAGTAGCCCCAATAGGCATGGGTCGGCCGGGCGAAGCAGTAGATGCAGCCATGCTCGCAGCCGCGATAGGGGTTGGCCGACTGGGCAAAGCTGATATCGGGGCTGTCATTACTGGTGATGATGGAGCGCGAGGCATCGCGGATCAGCGTGGTGCGCAGCTTGCCCTGCGGGGCCTCCATGCTGCCCCAGCCATCATCGGCGGGCTCTGCGGTGGTCCGCTCAAACCGGCCGGACGCATTGGATTTGGCGCCCCGTCCATGCGCGCGGAAGGGTTCGGGCAGGGCATCACTTTTGCGGGCGGGCATGATCGCGTTCATGCGCCGATGCTGAACCGAAAAAAAGAACATTTCAAGAACAAATTTCGGTTGACGCCGGCCACGCGATGGCCGCACGATGCCCCGAAGCGCTCATGGAGACCTGTGATGAAAACCCCCACGCCCCCGCACGTGCCGCAGGCGGCAATCGATCTTTATGACGCCTATGCGCACAAGACGCTGGACCGGCGCGCCTTTCTCGACGGGCTGGCGGCACTGACGGGCAGTGTCGCGGCGGCGGCTGCGCTTCTGCCCCTGATCGAGCCGGGCTCTGCCCTCGCGCAGACGATTGCCGAGGATGATGCGCGCATCACCACAAGCCGGGTCGAGGTGCCGGGAGGGGAGCCGGGGCTTGCCGGATATCTGGCCCTGCCACAGCGCGAAGGCGTGTTCGGGGCGGTGCTGGTGGTGCATGAGAACCGG
>CAZCEG010000408.1:0-2393 GCA_964497275.1 uncultured Oceanicaulis sp. | reverse complement strand
CCGACCTCGGTCGTGATCGGCACCTCGCTGTTCCAGATCCTGTTCGTGACCGCGCTGACCACCTTCCTGCAGGCGGCCCAGAACCAGACGGTTGATCTGGTGCTGGCCGCGCTCCTGATCGTTGGCGGGGTGATCGGGGCGCAGTTCGGCGCGCGCGCGGGCCAGCGCATCCGGGCAGAGGAATTACGCATCGCACTCGCCCTGATGGTGGTCGCGGTCTGCCTGAAGCTTGCGTGGGACCTTGTCAGCGACCCTGCCGACATGTTCGAGCTGATGCATGTGACCGGAGCGGTGTCATGATCGCCCGGTTCCTCACGCTCCTCCTTGCAGCGGCGACGTTTGCCGGTGCAGCCCACAGCGCACCCGAAGACGAGATCCAGCCCGTGGGCGTGGTTGCGGCCCTGACGCAGGATGTGGTGGAGATACGCTCCAACTTCACCGGCGCGGACTTTCTCGTCTATGGCGCGGTCACCGGGCTCACTGAAGGCGACGACATCGTGGTGGTCGTGCGCGGACCGCAGGAGGATCTGCGCGTCATGCGCAAGATCCGCACACTCGGCATCTGGGTGAACCGCGCACCGGTGCGCTTTGAGGACATTTACGGCTATTACGCGGTCGCCTCCACGCGCTCGCTCTCCCAGTTTGCGACCTTCTCCGCCTTGCGCCGTGAGGCCATCGGCATGGAGCATTTGCGCCTGTCTGCGCCCGAAACCCAGCGCGAGGAAACCCGCTTTGGCGTGGGCGGGGTGGTGGTCAGCGAGCTTGGCGCAGAAGTGGTCGATTACCGCCGCGCGATCGTGCGTAACCGCGCGCGGGACGGGCTCTATGTGGAATCGCCCGGCGGGGTGGAGATCATCGATGGCGGCCTCTTTCGCGCTGCCGTGCGTCTGCCCCCGGTAACGCCGGTTGGCGAATACGCCCTTGATATCTACCTGTTCCGCGATGGCGTGCCGATCGCCAGCCGCCGCACCACGCTGGAGGTGCGAAAAGCCGGCATGGAGCAGGTCATCTATGATTTTGCCCAGCGCCACAGCGCGCTATACGGTCTTCTGGCTGTCGCCCTGGCGCTGATCTCGGGCTGGGGCGCGGCAGAGATTTTCCGGCGCCGGTAGAAAAGGACACCGCCATGCTCAGGCAGTTATCCGAAGCTCCCAACACGCCGCTCGTCCTCGGGTTTGGCGGGCTGATCCCGTTCTTTGCGGGCGCGTTTGCTCTGGCGCTGGGCGGACCTGCCGCGCAGTTCGCGCTGACCGCATTGCCCATCTACGCCGCCGTGATCCTGTCTTTCCTCGCGGGCGGACGCTGGACGACCGAGATCGTGCTGCGCGCCGATGCGCCGCGCTCTGGCGTGCTGATCCTTGCCATACTGCTCTCGCTGTCGGGCTGGCTTGCCGTGCTGTTGCAGGCGTGGAACCGCCCGGACATGCCAGCCAATCTCGAACTGGCCGGCTGGGGCGTGCTGATAGCGGGCTTTGTCATCCAGTATCTGTGGGATCGCGGCGCGGTGCGCGGCGGCACCCTGCCCCGCTGGTATCTGCCGCTGCGGCTCGTGCTGACGCTGGGCGCGTTGATCAGTCTTGGCGCAGCCCTCGCGATCCGGGCTTTGTAGGGGATTTTTTCAATCCCCGAGCAGCTTGGCCCCTGCCACCCGGTAAACCCGCTCGCGCCCGAGCATCCAGGCATCGGGGGTGCGCTCAAAGCAGTTGGCAAACGCCGCGTCGCGCGCATTGAGCCCGCCCGTATAGGCGCCAAAGGCTGGAAGGATCAGGCGCGCACCATCGCTCAAGAAAGCCCTGCGCCGCACGGAGCGCCCCTTTTGGCGCACTTTCGCACAGGGGTGGAGGTGGCCCGCCAGCTCACCCGCATGTGAACCGGCGCGCGGCTCATGGCGCAGGGTGAGTGGTCCTGTCTGCAGTTCTGCCAGCACCGTGCCGCCAAAGCGCGCAGGCGGCACAGGATCGTGATTGCCCTCGATCCACACCCATTGCGCCACCGACGCGACGAGGCCTTGAAGGCTGTTCGCGTCCGTCTCGTCCATGCGGCCATCGGCGCGCAAATCATGGAAGCTGTCACCCAGCGCGATGACGCGCGCAGGCCTCAGCCGGGCGAGAACCTCGCCAAGGCGGCGCAGCGTGGTGCGGGTATCGTAAGGCGGCAGCAGCACGCCGCGCTCGGCAAAGGCCGAGCCCTTCTCGAAATGGAGATCGGCCACCACCAGCGAGCCGCACGCCTCGATCAGCGCCGCGCCCGACACATCGGCAAGGATGGAGGCGCCATTGACGGTGAGGCGCGAAGGGTTGGGCGGCGAAGCAAGCATGGTCTCAAAACAAGCCCGCCGCCCCTTCCCCGTCAACGGGCACGGCGCAGCGCCGCGACATCCCCGGCTCTAAGTG
>CAZCEG010000407.1:0-2410 GCA_964497275.1 uncultured Oceanicaulis sp. | reverse complement strand
GGAAAAGCCAAGCGCCAGCATGGCCAGAACGCGGGGGTTGGTCAGTGAAGCGAGCACATCTCGCCACGTTTGACGTTTGGCCCGCGGCTCGTTTGCGGCCTCAGAAGGGGTATCGGTCATGCAGGCAGGCTCCGTCGGTTCAGGCGATCAGCCTTGCGCGGTTTTTGCCGCCGCACAAGCCGGTCAGGACGCTTGCCAGTGCTTCAGGATCAACGGGCTTGGTCAGAAAGGCGTCCATGCCGGCTGCCAGACACGTTTCGCGGTCCGCTTCCGTGGCGTTGGCGGTCAGGGCGACCAAAGGCACTGCGCCCGGTTCACCGGGCAGGGCGCGGATCTGCGCGGCTGCCTCACGGCCATCAAGCTCGGGCATGCGCAGGTCGAGCAGGATCGCATCATACCCGCCTTGTGAGGCTTCGATAACCGCTTCGCGGCCCGTGCTGGCCAGCACGATGCTGGCACCCAGGCGCGTCAGCAGGGTCCGCGCGATCAGGGCGTTTACCGGATCGTCCTCGGCCAGAAGAATGCGATAGCCCGCGAGCATCGGACCGGAGGCGGGCCGGCCGCGCTTTTCCTGGCCTGAGCTCTGGCCGAGCGCAAAGCGGGCGAGCGAGCTTGCCCGCACCGGCGCAACCAGCCAGCCATCAATGCCTGCCGGCCTTTCCTTGCCCGCATAGCGGTCCTTGGTGCGCGGGCGGGCGAGGGCCAGAATGCGCGTATCTAGGCCCAAGCTGGCGAGCGCCGCGGCATCCTCGCTCCAGCTATCGTCCAGGATGATGATGTCGGGCCGCGCCGCGCCAGCGCGATGGACGAGCTGGGCCTGGTTCGCGCAGACTTCGGCCCACGCGCCCAGCGTCTCGGCATGAAGCGACAGGGCATCGGCTTCAGTCTGGCAGGGCGTGGCCACCAGTACGCGCCGACCGGCCAGCGGGCGGCGCACAGGGGCGCGTTGCAGGACTTCCGGTGTGAAGCTGACCCAGAACAGGGCGCCCTCGCCGGGCTGGGAGTGGACGCCGACCTCGCCATTCATGGCTTCGGCAAGGCGCTTTACCATGGCAAGGCCAAGCCCTGCGCCCGGCGCGCTCTTTTCGCGTTCGGCGGCGCCGCGCTCGAACTGTTCAAACAGGCGCGCCTGATCAGACGGGCAGATGCCGGGGCCGGTATCGCGCACGGCGAGCCGCAAGGTCTCGCCTTCGGCCTCCAGCGTGACGAGGACGCCGCCCGTCTTTGTGAACTTCACGGCATTGCCCGCCAGATTGAACAGGATCTGCTTCAGCCGCGCAGGGTCAGCCTTGATCTGGGCAGGTACGCCCGGTCCTTGCGCGTGGGCAAGGGCCAGCCCTTTCTCCGACGCCTTTTCAGAGAGCAGCTCGCAGACCTCCTCGACGAGACGCGCCGGGTCTACAGGTTCGGGACGCAGATCAAGCTTGCCCGCCTCCAGCCGCGAGAGATCGAGAATATCGTCAATCAGCGCCAGCGCATGGGCGGCGCTGGCTTTGAGCGCTGCGACATAGGCTGCCTGATCCGGTTTGAGCCCAGTGTCTTCCAGCAGCCTTGCCGTGCCAAGCGCGCCGGAAAGCGGCGTGCGCAACTCATGCGTTACCGCCGCGAAGAACACGCCCTTGCCGCGCGCCGCCTCGCTTTCGCGCGCAACCATGTTGCGCTGTTCGGTGACATCGCGCCCCACCGCTATCACGCCTCCGCCGGGGCGGAGTGTCTCCGACCATTCAATCCAGACCGGGCCGGACCGGGTGCGCATGGCGACATCATAGCGGGTCTGGCCCTCATGATCGCCAAAGGCGGGGGCGACGGCGAACCAGCGGCCGATCCAGTCCTGCTTTTCGCCGCCGAACGCGCGTAGAAACGCGCCATTGACATAGGTCAGGCGGCCATCGCCTCCGCGCACGATGACCAGTTCGCCGATGGCATCCAGAATGCCGTCCAGCATGCCGATCCCGGCGCCCTCTTCAGGGGCGCTGCCCGGTGGCTGGGCCGGACTGTCCATGGCAGGGCGGGGTGCGGAGCGTGCGGTCATGACGCCACGCTAGCGGCAATGAAGTTAAGGAAGCGTCGAGGACGCGGGCACAAATGATCGCGGTGCAGGTCCGGCCGGACCTGCCGATGCAGGCGTGGCCCGCCGTGCGCTGAGCGCCTCTGCGATGTGGATACGCCTTATGCCGTTACTGCCTTCAAGATCGGCAATGGTGCGGGCGGTGCGCAAGACACGGTGATACCCCCGTGCGGTCAGGCCCATCGCCTCGGCAGCGCGCGACAGAAGCTCCTTGCCGGCCGAATCAGGTTCGGCAATCCGGTCGAGCATGTCTCCTGACAGCCGGGCATTGAGCCCGCCGCGCTCAATCTGCACCTCCCGGGCCCGCGCTACCCGCTCTGTAATCTCGCGCGTGCCTTCCTC
>CAZCEG010000406.1:1590-2414 GCA_964497275.1 uncultured Oceanicaulis sp. | reverse complement strand
CAGTACCTGCGCCGGTTTCTGCGCCGAGGCCGCATTGTCGAGATAAACCAGTGGCTTGCCGTGAACTTCTCGCGCCAGAATGGGAAATTCCGCGCGGATCGCCTCGACGTCAAACCGGGCGGGTGCCTTGGCGGGCGCGTTCATCGCATTGCCTCCAGAGCGGCGCGCAGCCGCGAAAGCAGGCCATCGCGCAAGACCTCATCCTCGATCCGCTCCAGCGGTTCGGCAAGGAAGCTCTCGGTCAGGAGCGCGCGCGCCGGAACTTCCGGGATGCCGCGCTGGCGCATGTAGAACAGGGCTTCCGCGTCGAGCTCGCCCAGCGCATTGCCGTGTGCGCAAGCCACATCGTCGGCGTAAATCTCAAGCTCGGGCTTGGCATCGATTTCGGCACGATCACCGAGCAGCAGGCCGCGATGGTTCATGCGCGCATCGGTCTTCTGCGCCGCGCGCTCCACGTGAATCTTGCCCTGAAACACGCCGCGCCCGCCGGGCATGACCGCGCCCTTGGACAGCTCCTCCGTCACCCCGTTCGGGCCGGTATGGCGCACGATGGAGGTCTGGTCGAGATGCAGGCCCTCACCCAGCAGATAGGCGCTGTCGAGGCGCACGCGCGCGCCATGGCCCGGATGGGTCAGATGGGTCTCGATCCGCGCCAGCTTCGCCCCTAAGCCCAGCGTCGTCTGCGCATAGTCGGCATTGCGGGCGAGCGTCACATTACCCGTTACCACCAGCACAGCCTCCGGCGCGGCGTCCTGCTCTATGATGCGGGTCAGCCGCGCGCCCTCGCCCAGCCGGATATCAAGCGCGATATTGGCAAACGCGCC
>CAZCEG010000406.1:0-1580 GCA_964497275.1 uncultured Oceanicaulis sp. | reverse complement strand
GCCGGCCTCCAACGCATAGCGCTCATGCAGCACGGCGCTTACGCCCGCAGGCACCTCTATCACCAGCGCCCGGTGGGATGCGCCTTCGCTGGCGGACACGTCCAGCGTGAAGCGCTCTCCACCCTTCAGAACGAACATGCCCGCAGGGCCGCCCAGAAGGCCCGACAGACGCGCCGGAAGGGTTACAGGCTCCGTGACAGCCAAAACTCCGGGATCGGCCTCACGGGGCGTTTTAACGGCCATTGCGCCGGTCTTGGCCGGAAGGCGGGAGAGAACGGTGCGAAGATCTGACCATTTCCACGCTTCCACCCGCCGGTGCGGCAGGCCGGATGCGCGCAAAGCGTCCGCCGCCTCGCCATCCGGCAGGGCGTCCATCAGCACTTCCTCGTAAGGGTTCAGCTTTACCGGCAGGCCCATGATTTACGCCGCCTTTCCGGCATAGCGCTCATAGCCCTCAGCTTCGAGCTTCAGCGCCAGCTCCGCACCCCCTGTCTCCACGATGCGGCCGTTCGCCATCACGTGAACCACGTCGGGTTTGAGGTATTCGAGAAGGCGCTGATAGTGGGTGATGACCAGCATGGAGCGGTTCGGCGAACGCAGCGCATTCACCCCATCGGCCACCACGCGAAGCGCATCGATATCGAGCCCGGAATCGGTCTCGTCGAGGATCAGGAATTTGGGCTCCAGCATCAGCGCCTGGAAAATCTCCATGCGCTTTTTCTCGCCGCCCGAGAAACCCACATTCACAGGGCGCTTCAGCATTTCGTTGGAAATGCCGAGTTTCGCAGCGTTTTCCCGTGCGAGCTTCATGAATTCTGGCGCAGAAATCTCACCCTCGCCGCGCGCCTTGCGTTGCGCGTTCGCCGCTTCCTTGAGGAAGGTCAGGGTCGGCACGCCGGGAATTTCCACCGGGTACTGGAAGGAGAGGAAAAGGCCCTTTGCGGCGCGCTCTTCAGGTTCCAGCTCAGCCATCTCCTCGCCGAGGAAGCTGACCGAGCCATCGGTCACCTCATAGCCCTCATGGCCCGCCAGCACGTAGGAGAGCGTGGATTTCCCGCACCCGTTCGGCCCCATGATGGCATGGACCTCGCCCGCAGGCACGGTGAGGTCAACGCCTTTCAGGATGGCTTTGGCTTCACCCTCTTCCGGGTTCACGCGGGCATGGAGGTTTTTGATTTCAAGCATGTCTGTTCGTCTTCCGTATTGTAGCGGGCGCAAGCGGGCGCCGCAGCACTAGTCGTCCTCGTGCGGAGTTTCAGAAAATAGGAAGATTGCCGACAGACCGACCACGACCGACGCGATCAGTCCCGCAATGCCAGTGGGAATAATGTCGCCATCTACCGAGAATTCTTCGCCAACCAGAAGCGGAAGGCCCAGCCAGCAAAACAGGATCAGCACTGCAACCGCCACCAGCAACGCCCATGCTTCACGGTTGGCAGGACGAAAATCCAGCCAAAACCCCTGCGGCTTGCCCCCAAACGGGGTGCTGTAACCGAACAGATTGAATGTCCATGTCATGTGGAACACTGGCCGTTTCACCCCACGCTCCCTTCCGGGCCGTATTCGGCGATTAACTCGAT
>CAZCEG010000405.1:0-2414 GCA_964497275.1 uncultured Oceanicaulis sp. | reverse complement strand
GCTACAGGGCGCAGGGCTGGGCGACGATGTGGCGCTCGTCACCGATGGACGGTTTTCCGGAGCCACACACGGCTTCATGGTCGGCCACGTTGCGCCCGAAGCGGCCCATGGCGGCCCGATTGCCTTCCTCAAAGATGGTGACCAGGTAACCATTGATGTGGAAAGCCAGCGCATCGACACCGATGCCGATCTTGCGGCGCGGGCTAAGGCCGGATTTACCGCGCCGCCGCCACGTTATCGCTCAGGCGCGCTTGCCAAATATGCCGCGCTTGTGGGCTCTGCCTCGCAAGGCGCAACAACCAGCTTCCCGTTCGACCGTTAGCAAGCTCAGGCAGCGTCAATCGTCTGGGCAGCGCCCGACAATATGGCGTTGACGGCAGCTGAGTCCGGAGCGGCGCGCAGCGCCATGCGGATGTCTTCGCGGCGGAAGAGGCGCGCTACGCGGGCAAGGGCTTTCAGGTGATCAGCCCCTGAATCTTCCGGCGCCAGCAAGAGGAACACCAGATCGGCGTGACGGCCATCAATGGCGTCAAAATCGACCGGTGTTTTCAGGCGGGCAAACACCCCGCACATGCGGCTGACCTCACGGGTGCGGGCATGGGGTATGGCTACCCCGTCGCCTACACCAGTGGAGCCGAGCCGCTCGCGTTCTAGCACCGCGTCCAGCACATTGCGGGCAGGCACGTGCAGGGTCCGCTGGGCGAGATCACTCAGGGACTGAAGCACCTGCTTCTTGCTGGTGCCGGGGAGGTCGGCAACAGCCCCGCCGGGCGGGATGAGATCGGATAATGCCATTCTACGCCTTCTGCTGAAGCCGGCGTTGTACGAAGGTCCGGCTAGCGAGCGGCGCGTTCTTTAGCCTCTCTTGCCGGATCAATCCAGCCCACATGACCATCAGGACGTCTATAGACGACGTTTAGCGATCCGCTTGCCGCATTCCTGAACAGGATGAAGGGCGCGTCGAGCACGTCCATCTCGTGAACAGCCATCGACACGGTGAGGGTGGCGAGCTCGCCGACCGTTTCTGCGACGATCACCGGCTCGACACCGCCGGTCGCTCCGCCATCATCGCCTTCATGCTCGTCCTCTTCGAGGATCACGGCGCGGCCATTGCCACGAAACACGACGATGGGGGTTTCCTCGGCCGGCAGGGCGGCCTTGTTTTCGTTGTGATGATCCTTCAGGCGGCGCTTGTAGCGGCGCAGCCGCTTCTCCAGATGCTCCACCGCCACTTCGGCAGCGGCATAGGCATCAGCGCCCTCTCCGGAGGCTTGCAGGAACGCACCCGATGGCAGGTGAAGCGAGCACTCCACCTTGAAGCCGAAGCCCTCCTTGGTGGCGGTGACAAACGCCTCGCCGGGCCGACTGAAGTATTTTGCGGTGCCTTCCTGAACCTTGCCCTCAATGCGCTCGCGCAGGGCGGGGGAAACGTCGATACCTTTGGAAACAAACTGGATGTGCATGTGTGCTCCATCTGCCGCGGGCGCGCTGCGCTGGCGTGGAGCCTTTTTTCAAAAGGCCCCCGGCGCGTGCTGCAGCGCGTGGCCAAAATCCGGGAGGACACCCGGACCCCATGACGGTAGCAAGCGTGCGCGCCCCGTCAATGCATCTAAGTGGTTAACAGGCGGGGAAAGTGCCGCTCAGCTCACCGGTGCCGGCGTGCGGAAGGTGGAGGTGCAGGCATCCGTCAGCTGCCAGCGCCCCTCAATCATTTCGAAGCGGCAGGCCACGTGATCACGTGCAGGTGTGCCCAGATTGGCCACGCGGGTGCCTTCCGGATTCAGCGCCTCGAACCGGCCGGGCGGGAAGGCATAGGCGATGCGTTCATTGGCGGTCGCGCCGGGGGCTTCATAAACGCACATGGGCGGCTGCATCAGCACGGTGCGGACGGATGCATCGCCCATGCGCTGGCCGAAAATCTGATTGCGCAGGGCCGGATCCTGAGCGCGGAGCTGCTCGGCAAGGGCGGCGCTCTGGGGGGGAAGGAAATCTGCCAGCCCTGCCGCATTGCCGGCCACTATCATGCCGAAGGCCTGACGTTCCGCTGCGTCCGCTTCCCGGCAGGCCGGGCCGGTCGTGGCACACGCGCTCACGGCAAAGGCGGCAACAAGGCCAAGGGCGCCAATACGCTTCATCGCTCAGATCTCCGGATTGTCGGGTCCAGCAGGACCGGTCAGGCTGAGCCGAACAATGCCCGACACCGCACCGCCCGCCAAGGGCCAAACGCGCGTCGCCCTGCCCCTGCTGCAGCCAGTCAGCAGCCCCCGGCCATGGCATCAATCCATTGCGCTACGAGGGCGACGCCTTCCTGATGGGACACCGAGCGGCCAAGCTCGGGCATCATGGCGTCCGGCCGGTCCGTTTCCATGCGGAAGGTGAAGATCGAGGCGGCCGCATCGCCAGGCACGATGGAA
>CAZCEG010000404.1:0-2415 GCA_964497275.1 uncultured Oceanicaulis sp. | reverse complement strand
CTCGGCTATCAAAGCCCCGCCGAAACCCTCAACAATCTCACGAAACACAACACTTTCGCCGGGAAAACGCGTAAACTGGAAAACTGCCTTATGACCCACAATCCCCCGCCCGGTTTCAGCTGGCCAAATGGTGCGAAACTCGCGCTCTCCATCGTCGTCAATGTCGAGGAGGGGGCGGAGGCCAATATCCGTGACGGGGACAAGGGTCCGGAGCCGGTTGATGAGCTCGGCGTATCGCTCAAAGCGCCGATCCGCATTCACGGCAATGAGACCAACTACCAGTACGGCATTAATCGCGGCGCGGGCCGGGTGCTCAAACTGCTGGATGAATACAAGGTGCCTGCCACCTGGACAGCGTGCTCGCAGGCGCTGGAGCGCGCACCGTGGATCGCGAAAGCCATCATGGCGCGCGGTGACGAGCCATGCTGTCATGGCTGGCGCTGGAAGTTTCAGGCCTTCATGGATGAGGCGCGCGAGCGCGAATTCATCCGGAAGGGAACAGAGAGCATCGAGCAGACGTGCGGGCGCCGCCCTGCTGGCTGGCTCTCACGCTATCTGCACACCGACATCACACGCGGGCTCCTGGCGGAAGCCGGTTACACCTATCACATGGACGATTATTCGGACGATTTTCCCTACTGGGATGTCGTCGATCTGCCGGGCGGCGGGCGAAAGCCGATTATCGTCCTTCCCTATGCCCTTGATTCCAATGACATGAAGTTCTGGCTCGCGCCCTCGCTCACCACGCGCGACTGGCTGCAATACGCGATCGATACGTTCGATTGGCTCCATGCCGAGGCTGAGGCTGATGGCGCGCGCATGATGAGCCTCGGCCTGCATTTGCGCATTATCGGGCGGCCGGGCCGTATCGGGGCGTTCCGGGACTTCCTGCAATACGTGTCGGACAAATCCGGCGTCTGGCTCGCCACGCGCGAGCAGATTGCCGAGGCCTTCGCCAAGGCCGTTCCGGCGCCTGCCATTCCTGCCGAATGAGGAGACACTTCCATGCGTGCCCTGATTGCTGCCGTCCTGCTGGCCACTGCGCCCGCCTTTGCCGATGAACCTGCCGGTCAGCCCATGGCCGAGGAGCTGGCGGCGACGCTGATTGGCTCCTTCTCCACCATCGAGCAGTCCCGCATCGAGGGCTGGGGCTATGTGGAAAGCGAGCTAGTGCGCATCTGGCCGCATCGCGAGGACGGCATCTGGCTCTATCAGGAAAACGCGTTTCTGGGCTCCAGCCCTGAGGACTTTGATCCGGCGATCAAGCAGCGCCCGTACTTTCAGCGCATCGTGCGGCTGGTGGAGGTGTCGCCCACCGAAGTGATCCGCACCATATACACGCTGACCGATCCGGCAAGCGTGGTTGGCGCGTTTGCTGATCCATCCCGGATCGCTGAAGAGCAGCTGGGCGATGTGAGCTGTTCAGGGCCGGTGGTGCGCATCGCCCACGGCTACTGGCAGGCGAATTTCGACACCTGCCCGTCGGGCCTGCGCGGCGCGGTGCGTACCCATTCGCGCTCCATCCACACCCCCCACGGCTTTGCCAACTGGGATCGCGGGTTTGACGCCGAAGGCAATCTCATCTGGGGCCCGGCGCGCGGCGGCTATGTGTTTGACCGGGTGAACTGATCACGAGGGCAGGGGAGACCGCCATGAAGACCATATCGCTTGTTACTGCAGGGCTCGCCGCGCTGGCGCTTGCCGCCTGCAACGCGCCGCCATCATCCAGCGCGGGTGCACAGGAAGCCGCCGCGGAGCGCAATCCGCTGGACCTGCGCCGCACCACGCTATTGGTGCGCAATCTGGAGGCCTCTCTGGCGCTCTATCGCGACGCGATGGGGATGGAGGTCGCCTATGACCAGATCATCACCAGCCGCGATGGCACCAGCCAGTCGCGTCTTGTGCTCCTGAAAGCCAATGATGACCGGATCGGCATGCTGGGCCTGTGGGAGCTGGAAAACGCGGGCGATGCGCCGCCGCCGGACGTGCCCGAAACTGGTTTTCGCACCGGCGAGATCGTGCTGCTGTTCAATACGCCAGAGCTCGACACCGTGTTTCCCGCCGCCGCCGCCGTGCCGGGCGTCACCGTCATGAGCGAGCCTGCCTATCGCGAGTATCCGGGCGACGGGGTGACGTTTCAGGTCATGGTCTCGATGCTGCGCGACCCTGACGGCCATATCGTGGAGCTGAACCACCTTATCTCCCCGCCGCTTCAGTGGGATTGAGGATTCGCCCTCGTCCTGACGGTGCCACTGCGGCCGCAAGGATAATGGCGACACGGCTATTGTCTCCCTCATCCTGAGGGCGCGCGAAGCGCGTGTCTCGAAGGACGAGGGAGACCTCCCCCACCCCCTCGCGCATATCCCTTCCTTGACCTTTCGAAGGTGCGGACATAATTTGTCCGGACATTTCCGG
>CAZCEG010000403.1:0-2416 GCA_964497275.1 uncultured Oceanicaulis sp. | reverse complement strand
TCGTGGCCGATCACCATGGGAACCGGCACGTTCTTCTGCGCCCAGTCATCATAATTGTAGATATGGATGTCGGTGCCGCAAATCGCCGTCATGTGGACGCGGATCAGCACATCGTCCGGGCCGATTTCGGGCTTTGCCACATCCTGCATCCAGAGGCCTTCACGCGGCTCAGCCTTCACAAGCGCTTTCATCGAGTTTCCTCCGGTGCAGGTGTTTTTATCTGACCGCTATCTAGCGCATTGTGGAGGCCCGGCGAAGGGGATGGGTGCACTCAATCCAGTATCGTGACAGGCGGGAACAGGCGCGCCATGAAGCCCGTTTTCGGGAAGGGCAGGAGCAGCAGTCGCCTTACCGGCACCCAGGCCGCGCCTAGAATGACCACGATCGCCCCAAGGCTGACGAGCGTAAAGGTGATAACGATCGGCACACCAAGGCCGGACTCGCTCACCAAGAGGCCGATAGCGGTGCCCGTGGTTAGTAGCCCGGCCACGATCAGCGCACGCCGGTTGATGAGCAGCGATACCAGCGCGAAAATGCCCATCACGATCAGCGTCACGATGGCAGAGCGGGTCACGTCGAACTCTTCACCGAGGGCCTGAGCGGTTGCCTGATCGAAGTATTCGTTCAGCGTCCAGCCCGAATTGGCGATGGTCACCGAGTAGGTCAGCAGCGCGGGCGCGGCAAACAGGTTCAGCCAGAAGCCGGTGCCCGAAAGCCGCGTGGTCCGCCCCGGATCGCGCATGTCAGAGACCAGCCCTGCAATAAACAGGAACACCCCGAATGCCAGCCCCAGCACAGGCAGATAGGTCAGGGCAATCTCCGGAAAGAGCGCGCCGAGGGCCGCAATGAGGGCGAGCCCCACCCCGACACCGGCAAGACCGCCCGCGAACGGCAGGCGGAACAGCCGGTAATAGAGGAGGGCAGGCGCGAGGAAGCTGAGCGCGAACACCAGCGGATAGAAGCGGACATAGGCTGGAAGGCCTGCCAGATAGCCAAGAATGTTCTCGATCGTGAACGGCTGGACGGCTGCTTCCTCTGCGCCCGCCTCAGCCGCGCCCGCCGCCTCCAGCGCTGCCATGGTCGAGCTGCCGGTGACGATGCCGACGACCATCTCGAAGCCGAGCACCAGCAGACCGGCAATGTTGTAGACAAAGACCAGGCTGAGCACGATGCCCGGCAGGATGCGGCGCTGTGCGCCCACCAGCAGCGCCGACAGCGCCAGCGCGATCACCGCCAGCAGCAGCGAAGACGCCATCCCGCCGATCAGCGCGCCGGTCTCGCCCAGCACGCCGCCATAGGCGACAATGACCTGACCTGCGCCCACTGCGAGACCGACAAACAGGATGATGACGCCCAGCGAGGTGAAAATGTCGTGGAAATTGTTGATGAAAGGCAGGAGCTCGTCCTGCGGCCCTTGCGGGCCCTGACCGTCCAGCTTTCGTGCGCGATCCCGGCTGGCATCTGCGTCCGGCGCTTCATTGCCCGCATGCACGCTCGCGCCGGCCGCCGCCGGATCGATACGGTCATCATTCATGATGCTTCCCCCCACCAAAAGTTGCGGGAAGAGATTGGCACGTCAACGGATTGCCGCCAAGGCTTTCCGTGCCGCGTCACACCACGCCAAGCGTCTTGCCTACCTTGGTGAAGGCCTCGACCGCGCGGTCGATCTGGGCGGGCGTGTGAGCGGCACTCATCTGCGTGCGAATGCGCGCCTTGCCCTTGGGCACCACCGGGTAGAAGAAGCCGATCACGTAGACGCCTTCGTCCATCAGCGCCGACGCCATGTCCTGGGAGAGCTTGGCGTCCCCAAGCATCACAGGGATGATCGGGTGTTCGCCGGGCAGAAGCTCGAACCCGGCATCGCTCATGCCAGCGCGGAAGCGTTTCGCGTTGCTGAAAAGCTGCGCGCGCAAGTCATCGCCGTGGGCAACCATGTCCAGTGCCTTCAGGCTTGCGCCCGCAATCGCCGGAGCCAGCGAGTTTGAGAAGAGATAGGGCCGGGAGCGCTGGCGCAGAATGTCGATGACGGGTCGGCTGGCGCAGGTGAACCCGCCCATCGCCCCGCCAAGCGCCTTGCCCAGTGTGCCGGTCACGATATCGACCCGGCCCAGCACGCCGCAATGCTCCACGCTGCCCCTGCCCTTCGCGCCCAGAAAGCCATGGGCATGGCAGTCATCCACCATGGTGATCGCGTCATATTTCTCTGCCAGATCGCAGACCTCTTTGAGCTTCGCGATATAGCCATCCATCGAGAACACGCCGTCCGTGGCGATGAGGATATGGCGGGCGCCGCTCGCGCGCGCCTCTTTCAGTTTCGCTTCGAGATCATCCATGTCCGAATTGGCGTAGCGATAGCGCTTGGCCTTGCACAGGCGGATGCCGTCAATGATGGAGGCGTGGTTCAGCGCATCGGAGA
>CAZCEG010000402.1:1604-2424 GCA_964497275.1 uncultured Oceanicaulis sp. | reverse complement strand
GGCTCCACGGCGGCCATCTCTCCTTCGCAGCCGCAAAATCCGCTACGCGCCGCGCACGAAACCTTCATGAGGACACGGCCTAACTGCCGATGACGGCGCTCGCCTGCATCACCTGCCCCAGCATGAAGGGCACCAGCAGCAGGAGGCCGACCGTGCCGATACCGGCAACGCGGGTGATAACGGCGATGCTGGCAGGCGCGGGCAGGAATTCAGCCGTCGGCTCGTCAAACCAGACGCGCTTCAGCACGATCAGATAGTAGGCGATCGAGATCGTGGAGAAGAGCCCGCCGAGCACGGCCAGCCAGATCAGGCCCGCCTGAACGGCAGCAAAGAAGACAAGGAACTTGCCGAAGAACCCGACGAGGAAGGGCATGCCGCCAATGGAAAGCAGCAGCCCGGTAAAGGCGAGCGCAAGGCCGGGTCGGGTCTTGGAGAGGCCTGCCAGATCCTCGATCCGCTCCACCATGCCTTCGGCGCGGCGCATGGAGAGGATGACGCCAAACGCCCCTGCGACGCCGATCACGTAGAGCGTCATGTAGAGCATGACCGCCCACACAGCCGCCTCAGTGCCCGCCGACAGGCCGACAAGCGCGTAGCCCACATTGCCGATGGAGGAATAGGCCATCAGGCGCTTGATATTGGTCTGCATCAGCGCGCCCAGAGCGCCGATGGCCATGGAGAGGATGGCAAGGATCATCGTGATCTGCTGCCACTGGTCGGCCATGGCGCCGAACGGCTCCATCAGCACGCGGATCAGCAGCATCATGGCGGCAAATTTCGGCGCGGTTGCAAAGAAGGCGGCAACCGGCGTCGGCGCGCC
>CAZCEG010000402.1:0-1594 GCA_964497275.1 uncultured Oceanicaulis sp. | reverse complement strand
AAACCCGGTGGAACCGGCAAAGCCGTAAACCAGCGACGCGCCATAGAGCAGCAGGCCGGAAGAAAGAGCGCCGAGCACGAAATACTTCAGGCCGGCTTCGGACGCGCGCAGGCTGTCGCGGTTGAACGCGGCGAGCACGTAAAGCGCCAGCGATTGCAGTTCGAGGCCGAGATATAGCGTGATCAGGTCATTGGCCGACACCATGACCGACATGCCGAGCGTCGCCAGCAGGATGAGCACCGGATACTCGAAGCGGCCAATGCGCTCAGCTTCGAGGAAATTGCCCGCGAGCGCCAGCGCCACGGCGGCGGCCAGGAAGACCACGGCTTTGGCATAAAGCGCAAAGCTGTCGAGGATGATGGCGCCGTTGAATGCGGTGCCACCGCCTTCCGGGGCCAGAAACACCGCAACACCCGCCGCCAGCACCAGAAGGAGCATGGACACGAGGGAAACAAGGCGCGAGGCCGCCTGCTCGCCGCGAATGAACACACCCGCCACAAGCAGCCCCAGCGCGCCAATGGCCAGCACCAGCTCGGGGACGATAAGGCGGAGATCAGCAAGCAGCTCGGTCGCGGTCATGGGCGTCGTGCCTTGGATTTACGGGTTCGCGGAGGCCGCAAGCGCAGCCGTGTATTGAGAGATCAGCGCCTCGACAGAGGCTGCCGTCACATCGGTGATGGGCGTGGTGAAGAAGCCGAGCCAGATCGCCATGAAGGCGAGCACGGAGAGGTTCACCCACTCGCGCCAGTCAAGGTCGGTCGCCGTTTCGATCTTCGGATTGGTGATCTCGCCGAACACCACCTTCTTGTAGAGGGTGAGCATGTAGACGGCAGAGAAAATCACCCCGAGCGCCGCACCGACGGCCACGCGCGGATCGTACTCGAACGCGCCGATCATGGTCATGATCTCGCCGACGAAGCCGGACGTGCCGGGCAGGCCGACATTGGCCATGGTGAACAGCGCGAAGAAGGCCGCATAGACCGGCATCTTGTGCACAAGGCCGCCATAGAAAGCGATCTCGCGGGTGTGGAATCGGTCATAGATCACGCCCACGCACAAGAAGAGCGCGCCGGAGATGAAGCCGTGCGAGATCATCTGGAAGATCGCGCCCTGCACGCCAAGCTCGTTCATCGTGAACAGGCCCATCGTCACAAAGCCCATATGGGCAACGGACGAGTACGCGATCAGCTTCTTGATATCGGTCTGCCGGAAGGCGACGAGCGAGGTGTAGACGATGGCAATGATGGAAAGGACCATCACCATCGGCGCGAAGAAGGCGCTCGCATCGGGGAACATGGGCAGGGAGAAGCGCAGGAAGCCATAGCCACCTAGCTTCAGGAGGATGCCGGCCAGAATGACTGAACCCGCCGTTGGCGCTTCCACGTGGGCATCAGGCAGCCAGGTGTGGACAGGCCACATCGGCATCTTCACCGCGAAGGAGGCAAAGAAGGCGAGCCACAGCCATGTCTGCGCCTCACGGGCGAAGTCATAGGTCAGGAGCGTCGGGATGTCGGTCGTGCCCGCCGTGACGAACATGTAGATCATCGCCACCAGCATCAGCACCGAGCCGAGGAAGGTGTAGAGGAAGAACTTG
>CAZCEG010000401.1:0-2427 GCA_964497275.1 uncultured Oceanicaulis sp. | reverse complement strand
GTGATGGTCGGCCTGAATAACCCCGATATCAGTAAGCCCGTGCTCATGAAACGACTGGACGGCTTGGTCGATAAGCGAAATCGCCGGCACGACGAATGCAACCCGGTTCCCCTTCGCTCTTGCCCGGTCGATGATTTCCGCCGCAAGCACGGTCTTTCCGTAGCCCGTTGGAGCCTGTAGCAGCGGCCTGAGTTTGCCGCCGATGATGGATTGGCGCAGACGCTCAAGCGCTTCCTGCTGGTATGGGCGAAGGGCGCGGCTCATTTTACGCCCCCTGACGGTTTCGCGTAACGCGGGTAATCTTCAAACTCCACAACCGCAAGTCCGTTACTGTACTCTATCCTGTTACTTTCTTCCTTCGGTGGCTTCTTACTACCTTCCAGTCCCTTCCCTTCCTTTCCTATCCGTGTCGAACGCTCGCCGTCAATTCGCGGATCGTTCGACGAATATTCGTCGAAAAGAGGCGCGGGATAGCGAGGCTTTTGGCGCTTGTCGATTTTCTGATGATGCCAGCCCGTGATAACAAAAAATCTTTCATTATCAACGCTATAAGATGCTATAAGACCGTTGTTTTCTAGCTCAACTAGCCAGCCTTCAACCTGATCCACGCTGAAGTTATCAGCAGGTAAAATTTGCATATTGATCTGTTTTGGTCGCCATACATATCGCCCATGGTCATCGGCAAAATTCCAAATGCCAATGAACATTAGGCGAGCGTTCGGGGAACATTCACCGACTTGCTCTGACGTCCAAAATTCGGGTTTTACGGTCCTGATGCGGGCCAAGCTCAATCCCCTTGTAAGGTCCGCCCCCGGCAGGTGACAATTCCGAGCGGGTGGCGGCTGTCTAGCAGCTCATCGGGCTACCAAGAGCGGACCATACAAAGGGACCGAACAGTAACCCGCTTATCCGCTTGTCACAGCGGGCGCATAGCGCACAAACAATATAGCACCGTCAGTGCATTACCGCAACTGCGCGGCGTCATATCGGTCATGCCGCCCTCCCATACAGCGCCCGGACGATACGCAGGCGGGCGTTCATGATCCGGCACCATTCGAGATAGCAGCCCATAGCGTCATCCCGCCATTGGCCGGAGTCGTAGGGGCCTGATGGATCGCGGGTGAACATCACGCCGCCTCACCTGATCCGAACAGATCGCCGTAGGCTGTGACGCTTTCTGCGCCAGAAATATTGCGGCACGCCTGCCGGAAATAGCTGTCCTTCAGCTCAACGCCGATGTATCGCCGGCCCGCGCGCATCGCCACCACACCCTCGGAGCCGATGCCCATGAATGGCGACAGCACCACGTCACCAGCATTTGACCAGAGCCGCATTGCACGCTCGGTGATATCGAGCGGCATCGGGCACAGATGCTTTTCATCCTCGGCGGTGCGGGCAATATCGGCGTTGAGGACGTCCGTCATGTCGGTATCCATCCAGACCGGGGAAGCCCACTGCTGCCAGATATCCAGCGCCTCGTAATACTCCTTGGGAAATGCGGTGCCATCCCAATCGGCGTCAGTGTGGCGCTGCACAAATTGTGCACCCTCGCCGGCCCATTGCTTCCACATCATGTAGTCGTGCATGACCGGCGGCGCCTGTTCAGCGCTGTCATCCCACTTGCGGAAGGTCACAAGGTATTCCGGCAAGCCTTGTCGAACGCGCCCTGCATCGCCCCGGAAATTCTTGTAAAGTAGGCCATCCGGCTTGCTCTTGGTCATCTCCCGTACTGGGCATCGCCAGATCGTCGTGCGGCTATGGAATGTCCAGCCCGCCTCGACATGGGCGCGAATACACTCTCCGGTGAAATCCTTTAACCCCCGGTCGCCTCGCTCGCTGGCATTGGAATAGTAAACCAGGTCCTTGACATGGATTGATGAGAGCCGACCCGGTTTGGTAACGCGCAGCTTCTCGCGTATCAGATAGGAGTAATGCTGGAAGAACTCTTCATCGCTCTCCGCATTTCCCATGTCCCTCTCGCTGTCGGAATAGATGTAGAGCGACGAAAAAGGCGGCGAATAGACCGAGAAATCAACGCTGTTATCCGGCATCTGCGCGACATGCTCCACACAGTCGCCATGATAAAGCGCGTACCTGTCCGTAATGACGTTCATGCTGCGTCACTCCTTATCCATGCCGGGAAGGCCGGCTTTGTTTCGGTGTAAGCCTTGCGCACCTGATCCGACTGGCCGGCCTGGCGCATCGCCGCGACCATGCGGCGGCTCATTTCGTGGTGGTCGTCGCGCTTGCGGACGATAGTGTCCCAAATGGTCCGCTCGGTTGCGGCCATTGCGACATGGACCTGGACTTCGCGCGTCTGGCCGAACCGCCAACACCGGCGGATAGCCTGATAAAAGGCTTCATAGCTGTAGGAAAGACCGACGAAAGCCACGCGGTCTCAATTGGCAGCATTGCGCCCGCGTGGCT
>CAZCEG010000400.1:0-2429 GCA_964497275.1 uncultured Oceanicaulis sp. | reverse complement strand
GGCCGGTGCATGGCGATATTCCCGTCAGGGCGCATGGCACGCTGGCGCTGGAAACGCTGGGGGCTGGTGGAAGAACCCTGGTCGCCCACCGCCATCTCCCTTGCGCGCCGCTTCAACGCGCCGGTGGTGACGCTGGGCGTGCGCCAGTCCATGCCGCTCGCCTTCTATGCGCTCGACCAGATCCATGAAGAACTGCGCGACATGACCGTGTTTCACGGGCTTCTGGCGCAGCGTGGCAAGACCTATCGGCTGCGCTTTGCCCCACCTGTCCCCGCAAGGGATATTCCCGGCAGCGAGGCGGAAGCGACCGCCGCCATCCTGGCTGAAGCCGAGCGTCTGGCCTGGGGGCGTCAGGGATGACGGGCCGTGGAACTCAGCTTTCCTGACCTCGCCAGCGCGAGTACACGCTCTTTCACCGCGAGATAGAGAGAGGCAGGGAGCAGGCCATAGTCAAACCGTCCACTTCCCGGCGTTACCGGGCGCAGATCCACGCCCGGCCAGACAAAGCGGTTAAGGTCGGCAGCGATGATCCATGAACGCTCACCATCAAGACCGAGCCTGCGCTTGCTGGCGGCTGGAATTTCGATTGCCGTTTCCGGATGGCGCGGCGGCGCATGCGTGATGGGGGCGACGGTCACAACCCTGTCACCGCCCGCCGTTTCCACCGCGAGGATGACAACACAGGGGCGATCCTTCACCCCTTCTTCCTGCCCGCGCAGCGCCTCGTCACGCCACAGATAGGCATAACGGATCACTAGCCCCGGAACCGGGGCGGGCAATGTCATGCCTATTTCACTTCGTCATCGTGCGCGAAAGCGGCAGCAGGCGGCGCCGCCGCTTCAAGCGCCGCCAGCTCATTCTCCGGCATTTCCCAAGGGTAGAGAGCGTCCCGGTCATTGCGCTTAAGGCGCCGGTATTCCTCCACCGAGACCAGCACTAGCCGCTCACGGCCATGGCTGGTAATGGTGACAGGCTCTCGCAGGGCCGCCTCGCTGAAGCGGCCATAACCCTTGATAAACTCGGCAGATGAAACCCGCACTTCGCTCATGACGCACCTCCACATACAGAGATACTCGAATTATTCGAATATTTCAAGTTTTTGAGGCGTCACGAACCTGATCCCGGCGTGCCCTCCTGCGCGTACCAGTCGATTTTCCGGGTGACATACATCGTCGCCGCGACCGCGAGGAAGGCGAGCGCAGAGCCGATGAGCAGGGCGTAGTCCTCCACCAGCACCAGCAGGAACTGGACCATATAGCTCACCGTCAGGGCAGCGAAGGTCAGCATGGCGCGGGCATTGTTGCGGAAGGCTGCCCAGGCGTAGAGCGCGGTGAGGATCACGGTTGCCCCGGCTGCGATACTGAAGCCGAGCGCGATGCCGGCATGTTCGCTGAGCGCCAGAAGCAAGAGATAGAACACGACCTGCGCCAGTCCGATCAGGATGTACTGCGCGGAGTGCAGGCGCTGCTCGCTGCTCGCCTCGATCAGGAAGAACATCAAAAGCGTGAAGCCGACAAAGAAGAAGGCGTATTTCAACGACCGGCTGACGCGCGCATATCCATCGCCCGGATTGACGAGATTGACCGTCATCACCGCCTGCTCGGCATTGCTGAGAGAATAGCCCTGCCCCTCCACCCAGCGCGCGGGAAAGCCCCGCGCCAGATAGGGCACCAGCCAGTTGGCACTGAAGCCGGTCTCGCTCACCTCGCGGGTGCCGGGCAGATAGGCGCCGGCAAAGCCCGGATGGGCCCAGTCGCCGCTGATCTGTGCGCGGGTTTCCCGGCCTGAGGGCTGGATGGAGAAGCTGCTGGCACCGGTCAGCACCAGACGGCCCTCGAAGGTAAACTCGCGATTGCCCTCAAGCCCGGTCACACTGGCGCTGACGCCTCTGGCTGCCGGAGCACCGAAGGACACGGCATCCTGATTGCGGCGGAAGGCGAGGCCTGGTTCAAAGCTTAGCGGTTCAGGCCCGGTGCTCACGCGCGCATCGAAATCCTCGGCAATGCCGCGCAGATCGCTGACCAGCGCAAAGACCTGCGCCTCATCCCATTGCAGCGTGCCGTTGGGAGGGGTCAGCGCGTCGATACCGTCCAGATCGAACGTGCCCGACAGGGACACCGACGCCTGATATCCGGGGACGGTATAGATGGCGCGGCGCAGTATGCGCGTTTCCAGCTGTGCGGTGACATCAAGCGTATCGGGTGAAAGGATCACGTACTGCCGCTGGACGCTTTCGGTGCGTACTACCTCTTCGCCGCGCGTGGTCTCGGTGATGATCGCGATATCGGCCGGGACAACGAGAAAGGGCCCCTGCACCGTCTGTGCGCCGCCAAGGGCCGAGCCGACATCGCGGGCGACCTCTGCGGCGCGGTTCTCACGCTCCCAGGCGAGGATATTGACCATGCCCAGAGGCAGGCCGAGCCCGAGGA
>CAZCEG010000399.1:2132-2441 GCA_964497275.1 uncultured Oceanicaulis sp. | reverse complement strand
TCCTTGCGCTTCAGCTTTCCGTCATTCGATGGCGCTTCGGCCTCGGCGTCTTCGATCTGCGCTTCGGCATCGGCAAGGCCTGCAACCATCAGCGCGAAGGCATAGTCCTGCGCCCGCTCGCGTAGTGAGTCGAAACGGCCAGACGCCCCGCCATGGCCCGCGCCCATATTGGTGCGCAGCAGGGTCAACCCGTTATCGGTGCGCAGCTCACGCACGCGGGCGACCCATTTGGCAGGCTCCCAATAGGTAACGCGCGGATCGGTAAGGCCCGCCGTCGCCAGAAGGTGGGGATAGTCCTGCGCGGTCACC
>CAZCEG010000399.1:0-2122 GCA_964497275.1 uncultured Oceanicaulis sp. | reverse complement strand
CTGATCATAGGGGCGATAGGACATCATGTAGTCATAGGCCGCCTCGTCGGTGATGGGGTTACCCCATTCATTCCACTCCGGCGGGGTCAGCGGCAGGGTGGGATCGGAGATGGTGTTGATCACATCCACGAAGGGCACCGCGCCGATGACGCCGGCAAAGAGCTCAGGCGCCTGGTTCATGGCTGCGCCCACCAGAAGACCGCCTGCCGATCCGCCAAAGGCCACGATCCGGCCCTCTGACGTATAGCCTTCCGCCGCGAGCGCGCGGCCAGCATCCACGAAGTCGTTGAAGGTGTTGAGCTTGCGGTCGAGCTTGCCGTCCAGATACCACTGGTAGCCGTTATCGGTGCCGCCGCGGATATGGGCGATGGCATAGACCATGCCGCGGTCGACCAGCGACAGATTGCTGATCGAGAAAGTAGCCGGGATCGAGATGCCGTACGAGCCATAGCCGTAGAGCAGCAGCGGGGCCGAGCCATCGATCGGCGTATCGGCCCGGTGCAGGATTGTCACCGGCACCGGCGTGCCATCACGCGCCGTGATGTTCAGGCGGCGCACGGTATAGTCCTCGGCATTGTGGCCGGAGGGGATTTCCTGCTCCTTGCGCAGCGTGCGCTCGCGCGTCGCCATGTCAAAATCCCACGTCTGGCGCGGGGTGGACGGGCTCTCATAGGTGAAGCGCATCGTGTCGGTGGCGTATTCATAGCCGCCGCTCATGCCGAGCGCATAGGCCTCCTCCTCGAAGGCAATCGCGAACTCCTCGCCGCTCTCGGCATTGCGCACGATGATGCGGGGCAGGGCGCTTTCACGCTCGGAGCGGACAAGCCAGTTCTCAAAGCCCATCAGCCCGCTGACATAGGTGCCCGGACGGTGGGGGATGAAGTCTTCCCAGTTTTCCCGGCGCGGATCATCCAGCGGCGCGCGCATGATCTGGAAGTCCACAGCGCCGTTCTGGTTGGTGCGCACGTAAAGGCTGCCACCGGCCTCGGTGAAGCCATACTCCACGCCTTCTTCCCGCTCGGACACGAGCAGGGCTTCGGCGGCCGGGTCATTGGCGTCAAACAGGCGGATTTCGCTGGTGGTGTGGTCGCCGGTATAGACGACGACCCAGGTGTCGCCATCGGTGCGGTCCACGCCGATGAAGAAGCCGTCATCGCTTTCCTCATAGACCAGCTCGCGCTCGGTGGAGTCGATGGCCTGACGGTAGACGCGCTTGGGCCGGGCGTTCTCGTCACGCCAGACCCAGTAGATGGTGCGTGAATCGTTCGCCCAGACGAGGGAGCCATAGCCCTCCTGCGTCAGGGTGGCGATGTCCTCGCCGGTCTGAAGATCGCGGATGCGGATCTCGTAATATTCCGAGCCATTGGTATCCACGGCCCAGGCGGCATAGCGCTGGTCGGGGCTGTGCTCGAACGCGCCGAGGCGGAAATATTCCAGCCCCTCGGCCTGCGCATCGCCGTCCATCAGGATGACTTCGTCGCCGGAAATCTCGCCATTGGCGTCGGCAGGGCGGCGTGCGAAGATCGGATACTGGCCACCCTCGCGATAGCGCGAATAGTAGAACCAGTCGCCATCGCGGCTCGGCACCGAGCTGTCATCCTCGCGGATACGGCCGCGCATCTCGCGATAGATGGTCTCTTCCAGCTCGGCGAGCGGGCTCATCACCTGATTGTAATAGGTGTTTTCCGCTTCCAGCATGGCGCGGATATCGGCGTCCAGCACGGACGGATCGCGCATCACCTGCTGCCAGTTATCATCGCGCAGCCAGGCAAAATTGTCGGTGCGCGTACGGCCCAGCTGCTCGATCGTCACCGGGCGGGCCTCGACCGTCGGCGGTGTGAAGGCGAGGGCCCGGTCGATCAGGGCAGAGGCGGGCGCGGCGGTTTCGGTCATTTCAGTCTCTTGGGCAGGAGGGGGCGCGTCAGGCGCGCTGGCGGGCTCGCAGGCGGCAAGCGCCAGAAGGGCGAGGCTCGCCGTGCCAGCCATCAGGCCGGTGCGAAGGCGGGAAAGGGTCATGGGGGAGGCTCCACATGTATTGTGCCGGACGATCCGGCGCATATTTGCGGTGCCGATGCTACTCTTCTGCGCCGTCCGGACGGAAGAGCAGAATTTCGCCGTTTAC
>CAZCEG010000398.1:0-2451 GCA_964497275.1 uncultured Oceanicaulis sp. | reverse complement strand
ATCGCCAGCGCCGAGGCGAGCACGCCGGAATGGGTGTAGGGGATACGAAGATATTCCAGCACGCCCTGTATCCGCCCGTCCTCGCCCCACAGGCCATGGAGCGCATTGAAGGCGAGATCGGGTTTGAGCGCCTTGATCTCTTCCACCCAGTGCGGGTTGGCAGGATCAATTTCGTGCACCTCATGGCCCTTGGCGCGCAGGCCCTTGGCGCATTCGCGCCCTGAAACCAGCGACACCTCACGTTCAGGGCTCAAGCCCCCGAGCAGAAGAGCGATGCGCTTGCTCATGAGCGTTCTCCCGGGGGCAGGCCAATGCGCTTGACCTCCCAGTGCATCTCGACGCTTTCATGCTCGGCAATCTCGGCGCGGATTTCCTCCACGAGGCTTTCAAGGTCTGCCGCGCTGGCCGTGCCGTCATTGATCAGGAAATTGGCGTGCATTTCGGAAAAGCGCGCGCCGCCCTTGCGCCGTCCGCGCCCGCCGACGGCCTCCACCAGCTGCCAGGCAGAGCGGCCCTTAGCCGCCGTCTGGTCGGGGTTCTTGAAGGTGGAGCCGGAGGTCTTCTCCTTGATGGGCTGGGTGGCGGCGCGCTTCTCGCTGATCGCGTCCATGCGGTCCAGGATGGCGGCTGGCGCATCGGGGCGGCCCTGAAACACCGCCTCGGTGAAGATCCAGTCTTCGGGCGCGGCGCAGTGGCGGTAAGCATGGCCGAGCTCGTCCGGTGTCACGATCAGGCGGCGGCCCCGCCGGTCAAGCGCGATGGCTTCGACCAGCACGTCCTTCGTCTCGGACCCGTAACAGCCTGCATTCATGCGGATAGCGCCGCCAATCGTACCCGGCACGCCGACATAGAACTCCAGCCCCGCAATACCGGCCTTCGCTGCGGCCTTGGCAGCCATCTTGTCGAGCAGGGCCGCACCGATGCGGATGCGATTACCCTCAAGGATCTCCGTGCGCGCAAAGGCTGGCGTCAGACGGATCACGACGCCCGGCACCCCGCCATCCCTCACAAGCGTGTTTGAGCCCGCGCCCAGCACATGGACAGGGATGTCGTCGTGCGTCTCGGCGAGAAACCGCGCAAGATCGGCTTCATCGGCTGGCAGATAGAGCACCTGCGCAGGCCCGCCCACGCGCAGCCACGTAATGTCAGAGAGCGGCGCGTTCTCGATATACTGCCCGCGCACGTGCGGGAGCCGCGGAAGGAGCGAGGGGAAGGTCATTTTATCTTCCTCCCACGCACATCACTGTCATCCTCCGGCCGCGAAGCGATCCGAGGGACCCATGCCTCTGGCTTTCCTTTTCCTAGCCCTCGTCCTTCGAGACGGCTTCTGACGAAGCCCCTCAGGATGAGGGCTCTGGTGTGCTTTTCCCTCATCCTGAGGGTGAGCGAAGCGAACGTCTCGAAGGACGAGGGAAAAGGCAAACTCTCAGGCATGGGTGGCCCGGACAAGCCGGGCCATGACAATGGGACGGGGCAGTGAATTTTCACAACACCTGCTCCAGCCGGGCGGGAAGCTCCGCTGCCCAGACCGTGATGTCGCCCGCGCCGAGGCAGACCACGAGGTCACCTGATTTCGCGCGCGGCCTGATGTCATCGGCGAGCGTTTCGCGCGAGGTGGCAGAGGCATCGCGGTGACCATGGGCGATGAGGCCCGCAATAAGCGAGGCCTGATCGGCGCCCTCGATCGGGCTTTCGCCTGCCGAATAGACGTCCGCGACCAGCACGCTGTCGGCATCATTGAAGCAGGTGCAGAACTCCTCGAAGAGATCATTGAGCCGGGTATAGCGGTGCGGCTGGACGACCGCGATCACGCGCCCCTCGCCCACACGCTGGCGCGCGGCTTTCAGCACAGCCGCGATCTCTACCGGGTGGTGGCCATAATCATCGATCACGGTGACACCCTTGGCAGTGCCGGTCAGCGTGAAGCGGCGCTTTACGCCTGCAAAACCGGCGAGCGCCTCGCGCGCTGCCTCTGCGGTGCAGCCAAGCGCCTGCGCCACGGCAACCGCGCCGGTGGCGTTCTGGACATTATGATCACCCATCATGGGCAGCACGATATCTTTCCATACCACGCGCTCTGCGCCCGGCGGCTGGAAGGCGATATCAAACACGGCCCCTTGCGGGTTGGTGCGCAGATTGATGCAGCGCACATCGGCCTGCGGGTTGAAGCCATAGGTGATGATGCGCCGGTCATCGATGCGCGCAGCCAGCGCCTGCACTTCAGGATGGTCGGTGCACAGGGCCGCAAAGCCATAGAAAGGCAGGTTCTCGACAAACTGGGCAAAGGCATCACGCAGCGCATCGAAATCGCCGTAGTGCTCCATGTGTTCGGGATCGATATTGGTGATGAGGGCAACCGTGCCGCGCAGCTTCAGGAAGCTGCCATCACTCTCGTCGGCCTCCACCACCATCCAGTCGCCCGCGCCCATTTTCGCGTTCGAGCCATAGGCC
>CAZCEG010000397.1:0-2461 GCA_964497275.1 uncultured Oceanicaulis sp. | reverse complement strand
GCCAAGTCGAACATCCTGCTGATCGGCCCGACTGGCTGCGGCAAGACGCTGCTGGCGCAAACCCTGGCGCGCATCCTGGACGTGCCCTTCACCATGGCCGACGCCACCACGCTGACCGAAGCCGGTTATGTGGGCGAGGACGTGGAGAATATCGTCCTGAAGCTGCTGCAGGCTGCCGACTACAATGTCGAGCGGGCCCAGCGCGGCATCGTCTATATCGATGAAATCGACAAGATTTCGCGCAAATCCGACAATCCCTCCATCACCCGCGACGTATCGGGCGAGGGGGTGCAGCAGGCGCTCCTGAAGATCATGGAAGGCACGGTTGCCTCCGTGCCGCCGCAGGGCGGGCGCAAGCATCCGCAGCAGGAGTTTCTGCAGGTCGACACCACCAATATCCTCTTCATCGTGGGTGGCGCGTTTGCCGGCCTTGAGAAGATCATCGCCCAGCGCGGCAAGGGCTCGGCGGTCGGCTTTGGCGCCGATGTGCGCGATCCCGATGCCCGCCGTCAGGGTGATATCCTGCGCGATGTGGAGCCGGATGACCTGCAGCGCTTCGGCCTGATCCCGGAATTTGTGGGCCGTCTGCCGGTCATCGCGACGCTGGAAGACCTTGATGAGGCTGCGCTGATGCAGATCCTCACCGAGCCGAAAAACGCGCTGGTGAAGCAGTATCAGCGCCTGTTCGAGATGGAAGGCGTTGGCCTCTCCTTCACCGAGGATGCGCTGATCGCCATCGCCCAGAAGGCCATTTTGCGCAAGACCGGCGCGCGCGGCCTGCGCTCGATCATGGAGGCGATCCTGCTCGACACCATGTTCGAGCTGCCAAGCCTTGAGGGCGTGGAAGAGGTCGTGGTGAATGCAGAAGTGGTCAATGGCGACGCCACACCGCTCTACATCTACTCCAAAGCCCGCGCCAAGCTGGAAGAGGCTCCGCGCCACGGCGCGTAAGCCTTTCTGATATTTGCCAGAATATTGAACGCCCCGGCTATCCGCCGGGGCGTTTTTCGTATTCAGTCTGTTAAATGATGCAGGGAGGGGTGATCATGTATCCAGCAAAAGGTCAGGTTCTGGTCTGGGCGTTGCTGTCGGGGCTGCTGGCCGGGGGCTGCGCCACGTCAGGTTCAGGCGTGTCAGCACAGGAGGCAGGCGCCGGCTCGGCGGCCATTGACTGTGCCAGCTATCATCGAAGTGGTGCGCCTCTGGTGTTTCACGCCATGGACCCGAATATCCCGCCTTCGCTGCCTGCATCGCGCATCGTGACCGGAGCAGGGGTAACCATCCCCATCAGCGTCGGCCATTTTGATCCGCGCCGTGGCATCGAGCCTGTGCCCCTGCAGTGCATGGACTTTGAGATATCGCCGTCAGATGCGGCGCGCATATCGCCAGACGGCCTGTCCATCGAGATCGGCGAGGATGCACAGCCGGGCGTCGACATCCAGCTGACAGGAACCCTGCGCGGCAGCCGTGCCGGCGAAGGGTCCGAGACCTTACGGATCGTCATCATTGACGACATCGCCCGCCAGCTGATCGCCACCTGGTCTTTCGATGCCGTGCGCGGCTGTGACGGGGCGGAGATTGATCCGCCGCTGGAGATACGCTTCGAGGTCAATAACGGCCTGTCGGTCACATGGACACCGTTCGAGCGCTATTGGGATTATTGGGGCCAGTATGAGTGGTCGCCTGAAAGCGGTGCATTCAGCTTCAGGGCCACTGGTGGCAATCAGATACCGTCAGACATCAGCCTTAATGGCGAGATGATGCTTGAAGGCGGTCGCCATCTTGCCCTGTCGGGTGTCCATTTCGGGACGCGCCAACAGGGCGCGCCGGCCTCCAGCGTTTCGGCAGCAGAGGCAGGGTGCACTCTGGTCTTCCGGCGGCAGGGGGCTGCGCCGCAATGAATGGTGCCAGACCCCGCCGCCCGTCTCTCACTCTGCCGGGTCCGGGGGAAATTACGCATTGATCGCCCGGCAGGCTTGCCGGCTTGTGTATGGCCGTATTGCGACTTTCCGCTGATCAAGTGCTGTGACAGCGCCGCGCCTTGAACCGGCCTGCTTCACCTTCCACTTGTTGTGCAAGGCGAAGCGGGTGAGGCTGTGTGCCAGCCAGCGCGTGACGCGATATTCAAGGGTGCCCGCCATGACGGGCACCGCCGGAGATGATGGTAATGACCGAGAAAAAAACCCTGCCGCTCCTGCCGCTGCGCGACATTGTGGTCTTCCCCCACATGATCGTTCCGCTGTTTGTGGGCCGCGAGAAGTCCGTGCGCGCGCTGGAAGAGGTGATGCGCGGGGGCAAGCAGATCCTGCTGGCCACGCAGAAAAGCGCCTCAGACGATGATCCCCGCCCGGAGTCGATCTATGAGGCCGGCGTACTGGCGACCGTCCTGCAATTGCTGAAACTGCCTGACGGCACGGTGAAAGTGCTGGTCGAGGGCGGCCAGCGCGTGACCATTCTCAGC
>CAZCEG010000396.1:0-2461 GCA_964497275.1 uncultured Oceanicaulis sp. | reverse complement strand
TCGGACAGGGAGGCCGTTGATGGCGACGAGATCGATCAAGCCCTTGCTGCTTGCTAGTGGACTACTCATTGCGCCGGTGGTCGCCTGGTGGTCTTTGGGTATGACGTTGAACCATTCCCCATCGGTCGCGACGGGGATCTGGTACGCGGCGCAAACGGCGCCGGTGGCACCGCGCGTCGGCGACGTGGTGCGGACGTGCCTCGATTCGAGCGATCAGACCGCATACCGTGAGCGTGGCTATTTGCGCTGGGGATTTCAGTGCGATGGCAGCGAGGCCTTGCTGAAGCCGGTGGCGGCGGTTGCTGGCGACCGCTACGCGATCACCAAGGCCGGTATCGTGCTGAATGGCGACTTGGTACCGGACACCAAGCCGCTGCGGGCGGACAACGCCGGGCGCGCATTGAACTGGGCCGGCGAAGGCGTCCTTGGCGACGACGAGGTGCTGCTGATTTCCCAGTTGCCCACCTCGCTCGATAGCCGCTACTTCGGTCCCGTGTCGACCGACCGTGTGTTGGCCACGATGAAGCCCCTATGGACTTGGCATTAGCTCGCGCGCGGCCGGGTGCCGCGTGGCAGGTGGCAGCGTTTGGCGTGTCCGGTGGGCTGATCGGCTTCACGGCCTGGTCGGGCGACAACACGGCGCTTGCCTTCGCGCTGCTCCTGCCGGCCCTGTGGGGCTTTGCACCTAATCGGCTTTGCGCCGGTCTTAGCGTATTCACCTACTACGCTGTCGCGTCTTATGGCGTGCCCATCGGCGGCGCCGTGTTCTTTCAGAACGGGCTGGGTTATTCCATCGCGCTTTGGCTGGGTGCGTCGCTACTGACGACCTTGCCGTGGCTGCTGCTGCACTCGCCGCGCGAGCGCACGATACGCGCGGCCTTGGCGATGATCCTGGTTGCGATGCCGCCCATTGGTATCGTCGGCTGGGCGCACCCGATCACGGCGGCCGGCGAGCTGGTGCCCGGTGGCGCATGGCTGGGTCTGGTGGTGGCTTTCGTCGGCCTGTCGTTGTCGGCACGCTGGCCGCTTTTGGCAGTGGCGATGACGTTGGTTGCACTGGCCCTGCCGAAACCCTCGATCGATGCGCCTGACGGCTGGCGCGGCATGCAAACACATTGGCTGATGACGTCCGGCGAGCACCGTCTGATCGAGCAGCATGCGCGTATGACGGCGTTGGCTGAGCAGGTTTCCGCCAGTGACACCGACCGCGTGCTGATCTTTCCCGAAACCATTCTTGGCGAGTGGCAAGCGCCTGCGAGCTGGGTGTGGGCGGATGCCGCGCGCCAGGCACAGGCGCGCGGACAGACGCTGGTGTTTGGCGCTGAATGGCCGACTGATGATGGTCGCTACGAGAACATTGCCGGTGTGATGGATGGCAATGGCGCGCTGTCGCCGGTCTATCGGCAGTTGATGCCGGTGCCGTTCTCGATGTGGCGGCCCGGTAGCGACGACAGCGCGCTACCGGCCTGGTTCCGGCCGCAGTCGGCCGTGATCGACGGGCACCGTACTGCGTTTCTGATCTGCTATGAGCAGCTGTTGATATGGCCGCCCCTAGTCGCCTTTGCCGCCGATCCCGAGGTGCTGGTTGGCATGTCGAACGACTGGTGGGCGCGCGAAACGAACATCCCGGCGATCCAGCGCGCCACCATGAGGGCGTGGGCGCGGTTGTTTTCTGTCCCCCTCGTCCTGTCCGAAAACCTATAGGAGCTTTGCACATGGACTTGCCAATCGATCAATGCGCCAATGGTGTGCAGGCGCCCATTGTAGAGGCCATCATTCAGGCCGAGAGCAGCGGAAATCCGTGGGCCGTCAATGTCAATGTTAGAGATGGCCAGGCGCAGCCGCTGCTGGCCCCGGCCCGCTCGCGCGATGAGGCAGTTGCGCAAGCGACACAGCTGCGCGCTGGTGGGTACTCGTTCGACGTTGGCCTGATGCAAGTCAACTCGGCCAATGTCTCGCGGCTCGGTGTGTCAATCGATCACGCGTTCGACGTGTGCACGAATCTGGATATGGGCACGACGGTTTACAACGAATTCGCGGCTGGCGCCGTGCGTTACGCTGACCAGTTCGATACGCCGCACAAGCAGCTGATGGCGACCCTTTCGGCTTACAACACCGGCTCGTACTGGAAGGGCTTCATGAATGGCTATGTGTATCGCGTGCTGCGGTACATGGGGAAACCTGTTCAGCCGCAAAATACGATGATCGCCGCAGTGACGGCCCCGATGGAGGTGGACTTGGATTTCGGGAGCGACCTTGTTGCGCTGGGTGATGAGTTGACCATTGGCGCTGTCGATCCTGATGGATTGGGCGCGCCCGACAACTATAAGGACGTTCTTGAATGACCCGAAATCATGCGTGACGGATAAAATAAAAAGGCCAGAAAAAACAATAACTTAACTGCGTATAATGCACCTTATGTTAAATTTGGTCGTGCCGACCGGGGACGTCCTAAGGGGAC
>CAZCEG010000395.1:0-2469 GCA_964497275.1 uncultured Oceanicaulis sp. | reverse complement strand
ATTCAAGGCTGCTGGCGCGCGCCGCGTATTTGAGCTCTGGGCGGATGCGCTGGACGCATAGCCGCGATTAATAGCGCGGCAGCGCTCAGCCCTTTTTCTTCCCCGCCGCGTTCAGCACCACGATCAGGGTGAAGCACACCAGCCCGCCAATCAGCAGCGGCAGGCTGTCTTCAAGCGGCGTGCCGTTGAACGTGCGGTAAGCCGCATAGCCCCAGTTGGCGAGGCCGACGATGGCCAGAACAATGCTGGCGCCGCGTGTTGCAGGATGCATGGTGTGTCCCCCTGACGGTGATGATTACTGGCAGCTTGTCCCGGCGCGGCGTGCGTCGCCGCGCGCCAGCAGGAAGCTGATTATGACAATTGCAAATGTCGAGATGATGAAGGGGATGGCGGCTTCAACCCCCGAACGGGCGACGAAGAAGCCAGCGAGGGCTGCATTGGCGGCTGCGATACCGATCAGCACGGCGGCAAGGCCTTTAAGGGAGCGTTTCATGGCGGCGATAGTCCTTTCGATCCAACCTGTTTTCTCTAGGGCGGCGTAACCGCCTGTGATGCGACATTCCCATGAAGCGCGCTATTAGTCAATCGAAATGTTATATATACACAACAAATTTTAGGAAGCCGATGATTTTCAATAAGGTTTTACGGGGCGTGACGGGCGATCAATCGCGCGCTAGAACGCCGCCATGACCGAGAAAACCTCCCCCGACGCCGCTTCCGCCCCGCCCGAAGACCGTCCTTTCACAATTGCCGGGCGCACCTTCCGCTCGCGCCTCATTATCGGTACGGGCAAGTACAAGAGCTATGAGGAGAATGCCCGCGCGCTCGAGGCTTCCGGCGCGGAGATCATCACGGTCGCGCTGCGCCGGGTGAACCTCTCTGATCCCAGCCAGCCCATGCTGGTCGATCATATTGATCCGAAGAAGGTCACTTTCCTGCCCAATACCGCCGGGTGCTTTACCGGCGAGGATGCTGTGCGCACGCTGCGCCTCGCGCGGGAGGCGGGCGGCTGGAACCTTGTGAAGCTGGAAGTGCTGTCCGACCCCAAACATCTCTATCCGGAGATGGAAGAGACGCTGCGCGCCACGAAGATGCTGATCGCTGATGGCTTTGACGTGATGGTCTACGCTTCAGACGATCCGGTCTATGCGCGAAAGCTGGAAGATGCCGGGGCCTGCGCGATCATGCCGCTCGGCGCGCCCATCGGTTCAGGGCTCGGCATCCAGAACCCGGTCAATATCCGCCTCATCATCGAAGCGGCGAAGGTGCCGGTCATCGTTGATGCGGGCGTCGGCACCGCGTCAGACGCCACGATTGCGATGGAACTGGGCTGTGATGGCGTGTTGATGAATACCGCCATTGCCGAGGCCAAAGACCCGGTGCGGATGGCCAGCGCCATGAAGCACGCGGTCATCGCAGGGCGCGAATCCTATCTCGCCGGGCGCATGCCGAAAAAGCGCTATGCTGACCCCTCCAGTCCGCTCGCAGGGTTGATCTAGGCTGAGTCAGGATTACGAACTATTCCGCCGCAATAGCCAGCAGCGAGGCGAGCATGGGCGTTTCCCCTACCGGACGGGCAGCGGTCTGGCCGTTACGGCTTGCCATTGCCACAGCCGTGTGGACGCTGGGTCTGATAGTCATCGGGGGCGCCTTCTATCCCGGCTATGATCACGCAGGGCAGTTCATCAGCGAGCTGGGCGCGGTGGACGCCCCCACCTATCCCTGGGCCGGTTGGCTCGGACTCATTCCCATCGGAATCTTGCAGTGCCTGTTCTGCCTGACAGCGGCCCGTAGCGCGCCAAAGTCCGGCCTGGCGCTCGCGGGCTTTATTGCCCTTGCGGGATACGGCGTCGGGGCGATAGGCGGCGGTGTTTTCCCGTGCGATGCGGGCAGCGGGTGCATGCCCGACGAGCCGAGCGTTTCCCAGCTGCTCCACAACGCCATTGGCGGGGGCGGCTATCTGGCAGGTGTGCTGGGGCTCGTTCTTGTGGCGATAGCGGCGCTGGGCTGGCAGGGCGCCCGCTGGCTGGGTGTTCTCGGCCTTGCAGCGGCGGCAACCGCGTTTATGGCGCTGTTTGCCATAGAGGCATGGCTGGAGGGGCGCGGCGCGTTGCAGCGCGCAGCCGAGGCGGCCTTCCTTGTTTGGTTCCTGGCGTGCGGCTGGTGGCTCAGCCGCAGACCCTAACGCGCCAGCGCCGCTGCGAGGCTTGACTGCAGGCGGGGCACATTGGCCCCGCCGATGACATCGCCATTGATGACGAAGAAGGGCGTGCCGTTGATCCCGGCAATCGAGGCCACCTCGTAGGTCTCGGAGAGGTGGGCGGCGATGTCGCCTGAACCCATGGTCTCGCGCATGGCCCCGACATCAACGCCGTGACTGGCGGCGATCTGGTCTATCCGCTCGCTATTGAGCGCCGAGCCTGCGGCCATGAATTCGTTATGGATGGCCATGTAGGCATCCGGATTGAT
>CAZCEG010000394.1:0-2476 GCA_964497275.1 uncultured Oceanicaulis sp. | reverse complement strand
AGCTGAAGAACGAGCTGCGCCGCCGCCGCGAGGAACGCGAGGCGGAGAAGAGCTGAAGCTCCTCCGCTGAGACTTGTCCTCCATGAACCCCACGATCCTGCTCATCCCGCTTTGCGGTGTCACCATTCTCGGCGCGGCCATGCTGGCCGGGCGGTTTGGTGACGAGACCGCCCCCAAAGCCATTGGTGCGGCACTTTTCCTCTTGGGTGCGGCGAGCATTGGTACCATCCTGTTTGCGCGGCGCCTGAAGGTGTGGGTCGACAGCCTCGCCGCCTCGGCGCGCCGCCCGGACAAGGATGACAGTGCGTGAGAGCCATCTGGTATGAACGTCAGGGCGCTGCTGCTGACGTGCTGACGCTGGGCGAGCGGCCCGAACCTTCCCCCGGTCCGGGCGAGGTGGCCGTTACCGTGCAGGCCTCCGGCATCAATCCGTCCGATGTGAAAATCCGCTCCGGCGCGCGCGGGCCCATGGCGGTCGCCTTGCAGATTCCCCATTCCGATGGCGCTGGCGTCATCAAGGCGGTGGGCGAGGGCGTTGACCCGGCCCGCCTTGGTGAACGCGTCTGGCTCTATCAGGCGGCTTTCAAACGCGAGGGCGGCTCCTGCGCTGAAGTGTGCGTATTGCCCGCAGAGCGCGCCGTGCCGCTGCCTGACCAGATTGCCATCAATGCGGGCGCAGCGCTCGGCATTCCGGCGATGACGGCCCACCGCGCGCTCTTCTGCACGGGCGGGGTGGCAGGAAAGACCGTGCTCGTCACCGGCGGGGCAGGCGCGGTTGGCCATAGCGCGATCCAGCTGGCCCGCTGGGCAGGGGCAGAGACCGTCATCACCACCGTTTCCAGCGCCGCCAAGGCCGCCATCGCCATGGAGGCCGGGGCCGATCACGTGATCAATTACCGCCAGCAGGACGTGGTGGAGGCCGTGCGCGCCGTCACCGGCGATGCGGGCGTGGACCATATCGTCGAGGTGGAGCTTGGCGCCAATATCGCCCAGTCAACCGCGCTCATCGCCGAGCACGGCACCATCGCCTGGTACGGATCTGAAGCGATGCGAGAGCCCATGCTCGCCGCCTACCCGCTCATGTTCCGCAATGTCACCCTGCACGGCATTTTCCTCTACGCGCTGGACAGGTCACAACTTGCCGCCGCCGCGTCCGACATCACCAGCGCGCTGGAAGCCGGGCATCTGCAGCCGCGCATCGATTCTGTCTGGCCGCTGGAAGAGACCGTGAAGGCCCATGAGCGGGTGGAAAGCGGGCAGCGCACCGGCGCGGTGATCGTGCAGCCGGGCGGGGGGTAAGGGTAATCTAGCTGCTCGCAGGAACGATGGTGAAGCCAGGAACCGGCTCCTGCTCGACATGCCGATGATACATGTCCATCCAGACCACGACGGGTTCGCCGTCGTCGCCGCACTGAACGACATACATATCGACTATGCTGCCATAGGGACCAGAGCCACCGCTCCCGGCACGGTGATAGCTTGGGGCTTGCCCGTCCGCACAGCGCAAGCGGTCGAGATAGGCGCGTTGGCCGTAAGGCATGTTGGCGCGGACCGGGTTGCGTTCGCTACCTAGGGGATGGGCCGCTGTGCCGCGGGCTCTGCGTTGCGTTTGTTGCTCACTTGGCAGCGGGTTGCCAATCTGGGAGTACATTCTGCGCACCGAGTCGAGATCATCTTCCGAGGACCCTGATGCCGTGGTCTGGCAAGCCGCCAAGGCGGCTGCAAATGACAAAATAGCCAGCAAACGCAACAGCATCCCAAGCCCTCCCCAGCGCATTGAACCGGCAGGAAACAGCAAATTCCCGGATACAACAAGTAGTAAATTTGGAAGGCGCAGGTTTGGCGAGAGTTCTTCGCGCGGAGGTGATCCGCAATCAGCACTAGCCAAATGCGCTTCATCGCGGCATGTCATGCGGTGAAGCCTTCACCCAGACCAGATGAGCCTTGCTATGCCGCTTGATGACGCCACCCACCGCTACACCCTTCCCGGCGCAACCGGGGAATGGGAGATCGTGATCGGGCTGGAGGTCCACGCGCAGGTGCAGTCGCACGCCAAGCTGTTTTCCGGTGCCTCCACCGGCTTTGGCGCAGCGCCCAACAGCCATGTCAGCCTCGTCGATGCGGCCATGCCCGGCATGCTGCCCGTGATCAACAAATTCTGCGTGGAGCAGGCGGTGAAGACCGGCCTTGGCCTCAATGCCAAGATCAACCGCTTCTCGCGCTTTGACCGGAAGAATTATTTCTACCCAGACCTGCCGCAGGGCTATCAGATCAGCCAGTTCCAGTTCCCGATCGTGGGCGAGGGCGAGATCGTGTGCGAACGCGATGACAATTCGCGCTTCACGGTGGGTATCGAGCGGCTGCACCTTGAACAGGATGCCGGCAAGTCGATCCACGATCTGGATCCGAACGCCACCTATGTGGACCTCAACCGCTCCGGTGTGGCGCTGATGGAGATCGTCTCCAAGCCGCACGT
>CAZCEG010000393.1:2139-2488 GCA_964497275.1 uncultured Oceanicaulis sp. | reverse complement strand
CGACGGTGAGGATGGTGAGAAGCGCCGTGCCGCGCCGGTTCGCAATTGAGCGGACAGCCAGCGAGAATATCGGGAGCCGGGTCATGTGGCCGCTCCGTTCAGCTGCGACAGGTCGAGCGCGCGGTCAAACCTGCTGGCCAGGCTGCCATCATGGCTGACGAACAGAAGCGCCGCGCCGCTGGCACTGCATTCCTCGATCAGCAAGGAGAGAAAGGCGTCGCGCGCATCTGCATCAAGCGCCGAAGTTGGCTCGTCAGCGAGCACCAGACCCGGCCTGCCAATGAGGGCGCGCGCGGCAGCGACCCGCTGCTGCTGGCCGACCGAGAGGGCCGTGGGCGGGCTTGACCAG
>CAZCEG010000393.1:0-2129 GCA_964497275.1 uncultured Oceanicaulis sp. | reverse complement strand
CCGGGTCGAGTTGCAGGCGGGCCATCAGGCGGCGCGCTTCCTTCTCCGGTCCACCTGCCTCTGCACAGGCCTTGCGGCGGCGTGCGGAAAAGCGTGTGGGCAGCATCACGTTCGCGCCAGCGGGCATATAGGGCAGAAGGTTGAACATCTGGAAGATGACGCCGAGGCGCTCTGCCCGGAACGCATCGCGCTTGCCGCCAGAAAGCGTGGAGACAGGCGTGCCGAGCACCTCGATCCGCCCGGCCCCCGGCGTCATCACGCCTGCGATCAGCCCCAGAAGCGTGGATTTGCCGGACCCGCTTGCGCCTTTGAGAAAGACGCGCTCGCCCGCCTCCACCCGAAATTGCGGCAGGTCGAGAACCACAGGGGCGGTGCGCTTGTAGGCAAAGCGCACCCCCTCGAGCGATATGGCAGGCGCGGACAAGGTCATCTGCTATTGATAGCGCCTTGCCGCGCGCCGTCCATACTGCAGTGGAGACATATTACGGGCGTGAGCCTTCTTCGGCAGGGCTACCGTCCGCACGAACGCGCTCCGGGGCCTGTTCGACCGTGCGGCCATCATCGGCCGATGTCGGGATGTCACGCACCGTCACAGAGCCCAGACGGCCCTGACGCAAGAACTCCAGCCGACGCTCCGTTACAACGCGTACGAACTGGACGCTGTGGGCTGGTAGCTGGGTGCAGGGGTTGCCTTGCGAGTTGATGTCACCGGCTGCCGAGCTCGACGAGCTGTAGAGCAAGGCGGTTGAATCGGGACGGCAGGCGGGCTGGCCATTCGTAAGGTCGGCTATGTTGTTATCAAAGCTGAGCAATTCGGGCGCCATCTCGCGGGTGTCTTCGTCCAGCGTGCCGTAATCGGCATGCGCGTCTAGGTGACGCCGCAAATCATGCGGCCAGCCCGGAAACAGGGTATCACGCCACTCGGCATAGATCGGGGATATCTGGTAGCCGCGCTGTTCATACAGCTCGATACCGCGCAGCGAGTTGACGAACTCGCCCGCATTGGCTGAGAGCTGTTCCCAGACACGGCTGCCGGTGAACGCGCGGCCCATAATGCTCGGGCCGCCAACAGCGCCCGAGTAGAAGCCGTAGATCACCAGCGGGTCGTTCCAGCGACGACCGACTACGTCAAAGCGGATCTGGTTCAGGCTAAGCTGTTGGCCACGTACGTTCACGATCGGCGCATCGAACAGCGGGGCACGGGGTGAGCCTGCGCGGATGGAGCGCGGTTGCGACACCGGATAGGACCGGGCGATCTGTTCGATCACCACGATATTGTGCAGGTTGAGCCAGAAAGCGAGTTGCTCATTCTCCGGCAGGGCGTCGAAATCGATCTGGCTGGGCAGTTGCTCCAGCTCCTCCCGGTAAAGGGAAATCTGTTCGATGTGCTCGGCCGTCAATGCATGAAAGACAATCCGGTTACCTTCATAGCGATACCGCGAATTGCTGGCCGGATTAATACGCGTGCCCGTCCGGATGGCTCTGCCGCGTGCCGGCATCCTGTTGGAACGGCCGGATTCGAAGACGATGCCGCCGAGAATGTCGTCCAGCGCTGCATAATCTACCGACGAAACGCGTAGGCGTTGTTGCAGTGAAGCGCTTGAAATAGAAGCTGATTCCGCGGAGCGGACATTGGCATGGGCGGTGCCAGAGCAGGCAAAACCCGAAGCCAGAACGGCCGCGGCCACAAGAGCAAGAGATTTAGTCGCGACCATTTTGGCCCCCCAAAGATGAACTAGCTGGCGTGGTATATAGGGCCATACACTGCGGTTGCATTACGTCCATGTGAAATGGTTGTAATTTGCAGGGGTTCACGCGGCGTCTTCGGCGGAGGCCTTGCTGGCGCTGGCGGCGTGGTGCTCTGCCTCGGCGAGCCAGCGCTCGGCCTCCAGCGCCGCCATGCAGCCCATGCCCGCAGCGGTGATCGCCTGACGGAACACGTCATCGGTGACATCGCCGGCTGCGAACACGCCCGGAATGGAGGTGGCGGTGGAGTCCGGTTTCGTGACCAGATATCCGCCTTCCTTCATCTCCAGCTGGCCCTCAAAGAGCGCGGTGGCGGGGGCGTGGCCGATGGCGACAAACACGCCGTCGCAAGGCAGTTTCGTCTCTTCGCCCGTCTTGATGTT
>CAZCEG010000392.1:0-2493 GCA_964497275.1 uncultured Oceanicaulis sp. | reverse complement strand
CACCCAGCGTCGATCCACCCGACGACTCCGCCCGCTCCGGCGTCAGCCACCGCCCACGCCCCGCCATAAAAGCCATAGGCCTCGCCCGGATGGCCGACGAGCTCCGGGTGATCACCCATCAGGCCTTCGGGCAGGATTTGCGGCCCTGTGCCCCACATCTCGCCCGGCCCCGTATCGGCCCTGAGCGGCGCAGCGAGTGCTTCACCGGGTCCACCGGCAGCAAAGGCGAGCGCGAGGCGCGCCATGCCTTTGATCGTGGTGCGATAGCCCCCTTGCGGGCCGAAAATCGTGGCATTCGAGCCGATCTCGTAATCGGCAAGCGCAAAGCCGTCATCAAGCAGCACGCCGGGGCGGTCGCTATTCAGAAACTCTGCCGTATCGACCGATTCCTGCCAGCGCCCGTCCTCGCGCACATGCAAGCTGACCCCTTCGCGCCGCGTGTGAGCCGGTGTGCCTGACCAGTTGAACGCCGACGGCCCGATGCCCAGCGGCCAGGTGACACGCGTATCGACCAGCCGGTCGAAGCGTTCGCCCGTGATGCGCTCCATCACGGTGGCCGCAACGCCATAGCCGAGATTGCAGTAGAGGAAGCGCTCCCCCGGCGCTGCGCCGGAGAAGGCCTCTTGCGTCAACAGCGCCTCGATCCGGCCCGGCGCGTTCAGCCAGTAGACGGGCGGGTCGGCAAGGCCGGAGACATGGCCGAGAAGCTGGCGCACGCTGACCGGCCTGCCCGCCATGCCGGGACCATCGAGCACCAGCCCTGCGCTCGTCGCGATATCGGCATCAAGGTCGAGAATACCCTCATCGCTGAGCGAACCTGCCAGCAAAGCCGTTGCCAGCTTGGAGATGGAGGCACATCGCACGAGCTGGCCTGTCTCCAGCGCGCGCGCTTCCGTCACCCCGTCGGCCTCAAAGCGGGCCATGCCGACAGCCGCGATATCGCTTAGAGTGCCATTGCGCAGGATGATCGCCATCGCGCCCGGCGCGCCAAAGTCCGGCTCGGCAAGTGTCTCCCTCAGCCGCTGCCTCAGCGCGCCGATCCTGATCATGGGCGGGGCGGGGTCTTCGCACCCGGCGAGCCACAGGGCGGGCGGGGTCGCGGCAAGACCTGTCAGAAAGCTGCGCCGTTTCATCGTGTCTCCCCCCGGCCGTCGATGGCGGTCGCGGCATCGCGGGCAATGCCGCCTTCTTCCAGCCAGGGCTCCAGCCGGCGGCGGCCATCACGCGCGGCCTCTGCCATGCGCCGGTAACGCCGGGCGAGGGCGAGCCCGCCATCAACCGAGCTGAGGCCCGTCTCGCCTTCAGCGAGCGATGACAATAGCGCGCCTTTCAGGGCCTGATAGGCCGTCTCGGTCGCCTCTGCAGTGTCGGTGAAGGCGTCCGCCTCGCCAGCGCGGGCCAGCGCCTCGCGCACGGCCAGATCCATCGCGTCGAGCGTCGGTTTCACGCCCTCGCCGACGCGCGGACGGCGTAAACTGGCCAGCTCGCCCGATGCTGCGCACAAATCCTCGCCGTGCTGGATCGCGCGGACAAGGTCAGGCAAGGCCCGCGCCGTTCCCGGGGCCATGGGCTGGGTGGAGAGCTGGGAGAGGAAGCCGCGTATCGCAGCCGCCAGCTCGATCAGCGCGCCTTGCCGCGCATCGAGCTTTGCCTTGTCCGCCGCCTTCGCATCAAGGCGCGCGCGTGCGAGATCCAGCCCCAGCGTATGGAGCCGCCAGCACTCCAGCACCAGCGCCCGCAAGGCAAGCGCGGGCGTGCTGGCAAGGGTAGCGTCGAGATAGTCGGGGCGGGCGATCTCTTCTTCTTCAGACCGCCAGAGCGTGGAGAGCCAGGCCGTCAGGCGCGGGGCGAGAGGCGCGCCCCTCCGCGCCATCACCACCATGGCGGCGGCCGGAATGGCGCCGACCATGGCGATGATCGGCAGGCAGACCGGATCGGGGCGGAAGATGACGCCCTCTGGGCCATATCTGAGCCAGTGATCCCAGCACTGCTGGCCGAGGCTGCCGATCCACACGGCGAGCGGCGGCGCCGGCAGCCACAGTGTCAACGGGGGAGAGCCGGGAACGCACGAGGAGAACGCCGCATGCGCGGCGCAGACCGCCGTTGCCAGAGCCGCAACGAGGGGGAGGAGGAACTCCGGCTCGGCCAGCCGTTCGCCGAGATCGGGCCGAGCGCCCATGATCATGCCGAACAGGGCAATGACCGGCAGCGCCAGGGCGAGCCAGCGGGCAACGCGCCGATGCGGTGGCGGCAGCCTGCGGACCGGCGGGGCGACGCGCGCCAGGTTCCGGATCATGCTTTCATTGTCGGTCATGCTCTGTCCTTGCCGAGCAACGCGCGCAGGGCCTTCATGCCACGGTGGGTGGCGACCTTCAGCGCGGTTTCCGATAGTCCCGTCTGCTGGGCCGCCTCCTTCAGCGACAGTCCCTTCAGCTTGAGCAGCTCGAGCGCCGGACGCTGCGCCGGCGGCAGGCCAGAGACGGCGTCGCGGTG
>CAZCEG010000391.1:0-2501 GCA_964497275.1 uncultured Oceanicaulis sp. | reverse complement strand
GTCAGTGTCGCCCCTGCCAGCGCTGCATACCCGCCATAGCTCCAGCCGAAAATGCAGACCCGGTCGCGGGCCACGATGCCGGTATCGACAAGGTGCAGCACGCCATCACTGACATCATCCTGCATCTCGCGGCCCCAGCGGCGATAGCCGGCTTCCACATACTCCCGGCCCATGCCGGTCGAACCGCGGAACTGCGGACGCAGAACGGCATAGCCCCGGAAGGCAAGGAAGTCCGCCCACATGTCAAAGCCATAGAAGTCACGGGCCTCAGGTCCGCCATGGGGCATGACCACCAGCGGCAGGCCGGATGCATTGCTGCGCCCCGGCGGCAGCGTCAGATACGCATACAGCGTCATGCCATCGCGCGCGGTGTACTCGATCCACTGCGTCTCGCCGAGCATGTTCTCGGTAATATTGGGATAGGCCGGAGCCACGAGCGAGAGCGAGCCGTCACCAAGGTCGATGAGGTAGAATGACCCCGTCTCGCCGCCGCCATCCACGTGCACCACGATGCGCTGGAAGTTCTGGTCCCAGCTGGAAATGGTCACGCTGCTGTCAGGGAAGATTTCTTCAAGCTCTGCCTGGATGCCCGCAAACTCTTCATCAAAATAGATCACGCGGCGGCGGTCGGCCTGCCAGCTGACACCGATGACGTGATTGGTGCGCCAGTCACGGATGATGCCGGACACGTCAAAGACAGAGTCTTCCACGACGTGATATTCCACCTGCTGAGTGCTTACATTGAAGCGGCTGACCGTGGTGCGGTTGCGATCACGCGGCGAAGAGAAATACAGGAATTGCTGGTCTGGGCTCATGCCTTCAACCATGCCCAGATCGGCATAGTTGCGGTAGGAGCGGCGGCCAAAGCGCTCCTGCTCGTAGCGGGTGCGGTAAACGCGGTTCCAGCCACGTCCCTGAGCCTGAAGGAGGTCGATGGCCTGATCGCGGCGGACAATGTCCTGCCGGAATACGGGCCGACCGTTCTGGTCGACAATCCAGCCCACCGTGTGCTCGGTGCCGGTGTCCACGCGCGAACTGGTATTGCGCTCAAGATCGTAACGGTGCAGCGCACGCTCCAGATACACCGCAGCGCCCTGACCGCGCCGCGAGGCCATGCCGGTTGCACCGCGCGGCTGGACGACGGAAAGCAGGATGGCATTTGGATCATTGGCGAGGCGGCTGACAATGCCCACATTGCGGCCACGGCGGGCCTGGCTGAGATTGTTCAGCTCCGTCATCCCGCTGGTGCCGTCGGCACGCAGGAGCACCGTCCAGAAAATGTCGGCTGTCTGGCCAAACACGCGGTGACGATCGCGATAGGTGACAGCAATATGGTCATTGCTGAGCCAGTCCAGACCGAAGGCATTTTCGTTACCTACCCGCATCACCACCGGCTGACCGCCGCCGCCAATCGGGGCAACCACCACCACGCGCTCGATCGAGCCATCGCTGGCAATCGTGGCAATGCGCTGGCCGTCCGGCGAGATGGCGGCCGCCTGCACCAGCGGAAGACGTGCGAAGTTTTCAACCACGCTATCATCTAGCTGTGCCAGGGCTGGTGCAGCCGCAAACCCGGTTAGTGCCACCGCCACTGCGGCAGCCCTTGAAAGAATATCTCGTAGCATTTCGTGCTCCCCGTTGCCCCTCTTGAGCATTACTGGTCTTGAGCCACCTGCGTGGCCACGCAGAAAAGCTAGCATCATATCGCGCGTTGAACAGGCCAATTCCGCATTGCTGCGAGCACGAAGTGCGCACTTGCGATCCTTCGGATCGATGGCGTCCCCTGAGTCTATGAAAAGTAGCGCGAGCGCTAGCGATCCTTGGGATCGATAGCGTCGCGCAAGCCATCACCAATGAAGTTGAAGCAGAAGAGCGTGACCATCATGGTCAGCGCAGGGACGATCAGCGTCCACGGCGCGACTTCCATATCCCGCGCGCCGTTGGAAATCAGATTGCCCAGCGAGGTGAGCGGCTCCTGCACGCCAAGACCCAGGAAGCTGAGGAAGCTTTCAGCAAGGATCACCGCCGGAATGGTCAGCGTCACATAGACCACGACCGGGCCCAGCACGTTGGGCACGATATGACGGCGGATGATGGAGAACTGGCTCACACCTGCAGCGCGCGCCGCCTCCACAAACTCCATGTTTTTCAGCGAGATTGTCTGACCGCGCACAATGCGCGCCATGGTCAGCCATTCGACGGCACCGATGGCCACGAAGATCAGGATGATATTGCGCCCGAATACAACCATCAGGATGATGACAAAGAAGATGAAGGGCAGCGAGTACAACACATCGACGATGCGCATCATCAACTGATCGACCCGTCCGCCGATAAAGCCGGCCGTTGCGCCCCAGATCACGCCGATCACTAGCGACACAGCGGTTGCCACCACACCGACCATGAGGGACATGCGAAGCCCGACCAGCGTGCGGGCCAGCAGGTCGCGGCCCTGCGCATCAGTGCCAAACAGATGCAAATTCTCCCAGCCCGGCGGAATC
>CAZCEG010000390.1:2108-2511 GCA_964497275.1 uncultured Oceanicaulis sp. | reverse complement strand
GTGAGGCCGCTGACGGCGAATGGCGCTTCCAGCTGACGCCCTATGTCTGGGCTGCGGGGCTGGAGGGGCGCATCCGGCCTGTGGCGGGGTTGCCGACCGTCGAGGTCGAGCGCTCGTTTGGCGAGCTTCTGTCCAATTCTGACGGCGCGTTTTTTCTTACCGGCACGGTCCGCAAGGATGACTGGTTGCTGCTGGGAGACTTTACCTGGTCCTCTTCCAGCCAGGCAGGCAATGTGACCGTGCCGGGCGCACCTGTAGCGCTGCCGGCGCGCGGCGGCACCGACCAGACCTCCCTCACGCTGGCGGGCGGGCGCACGGTTGCCCGCGATGACCGTAGCCATTTCGATCTCTATGCGGGCTTGCGGTTGTGGCGGGTAGAGGCCGAGGCTGAAATCCCGGCGCT
>CAZCEG010000390.1:0-2098 GCA_964497275.1 uncultured Oceanicaulis sp. | reverse complement strand
CGCTCGCGGCGAGCGACCGTATCAGCTGGGCTGATCCCGTGATCGGCGCGCGCTTCAACGCGTCCTTCACGCCGCGCCTTTCCGGCATCGTCCAGGGCGATATTGGCGGTGGCGGCGTGCTCGGCGGCGCGGACACGACCTTGCAATTACTGGCGATTGCCAACTGGCAGGTTTCGCCGCGGGCCTATGTGTCTGCCGGCTATCGCCATCTGTCGTTCGACTACCGCAAGGACGGGCGCATCATCGATGTCGCCCTTAACGGTCCGCTGTTTGGCGTGACCTGGCGGTTTTAACCCCAAGGAGGCACTGAGATGGGACTGAAACTCAAAGCATTGGCCGGGGCGGCCATGCTGGCGCTCGGCGTCGCGGCGGCGGAAGCGTGCACCCGCGTGGTCTATCTCGGGCCGGAGGGGCGCATCATCACCGCCCGGTCGATGGACTGGCGCATGGACATAGGCAGCAATCTCTGGATCCTGCCGCGTGGTGTGGAGCGCAATGGCGAGACCGGCTCCAACACCATTAGCTGGACGGCGCGCTATGGCAGCGTGGTGGCAACCGCCTACGATATTGCCAGCGCGGACGGGCTTAATGAGGCAGGCCTGTCGGCCAACCTCCTGTGGCTTGCAGTAGCCGAATACCCCGAGTGGGATGGCTCAGACGCGCCCGGCCTCGCGATCTCGCTGTGGGCGCAATACATGCTCGACAACTTCGCGACCGTGGCAGAGGCGGTCGAGGATGCGCGCAGGGGCGGGTATGTGGTGGTCAGCGATTCCATGCCCGGTGAAGACAGGCTGGCAACGCTCCACCTCTCCCTCTCGGACGCTACAGGCGACAGCGCCATCTTTGAACATGTCGGTGGCGAACTCGTCATTCACCACAGCCGTGATTATCAGGTGATGACCAACGAGCCCCCGTTCGACCAGCAACTGGCTCTGGCCGCATACTGGCGCGATATCGGTGGCACTGTCATGCTGCCCGGTACCAATCGCGCCGCTGACCGGTTTGCCCGCGCCAGCTTCTATGTGAACGCCATTCCCCAGGTGGAAGACCGGCGCGATGCCACGGCGAGCATGTTTGGCGTGATCCGCAATGTCTCGGTGCCCTATGGCATCACGACAGAGGACCAGCCCAACATCTCCTCCACCCGCTGGCGCACCGTCGTCGATCACAAGGACAGGCTCTATTATTTTGAATCGGCCCTGTCGCCGAACGTGTTCTGGGTGGACCTGAACCAGATCGACTTTGCTGAAGGCACAGGCGCACGGGCCCTCATGCTGGGGCCTGATCAGGCGCGCACCTTCTCTGGTGAAGTGTCGGCAGAGTTCGAGCCGGCCCCCGCCTTTGCCTTTCTGGGGCTGCCTTGAGGCTGTGTGGAGTTTGAGGCAAAGCCTGATTTCCCCGCCGGGCCACATGGTTAAGCGAAACGTCAAGTTTCTGGGGTGTATTGCCCGCCAGTGTTTTCAACTTTGGCGGGTTCGCAATGAAGTTAGTTATCAGCTCGGCCGTTTCGGCCCTGTTTCTGTCGGTGTCGGCACCGGCCCTTGTCTCGGCGTCTGACGCGCAGGCTTCACCCTTCACCCTGAAGGGCTCGGCGCGCATTCGCTATGAGACGATAAGTGATCTGTTCCGCGCCGGTGCGTCCGGCTCCGACCAGCAGCTTTCCAGCCGGTTGCGCATTCTGGGTGAGTACGATGCCGGGCGCTTCGTGCTCGGCGGTGAGTTTCTCGATGCGCGCGGCTGGCTGTCAGACAGCGGCTCGGTCATTCCCAACGGCTCGGTGAACGCTGCGGAGCTGTTCCAGGCCTATATCCGTGTTCCGTTTGAGGGCGGCGAGGTGCAGGCGGGCCGCTTTGTGATGACCATCGGGTCGGGCCGCCTTGCCAATGAGCAGAATTTCCGCAACTCCGCGAACAATTTTGAAGGCGTGCGCGGGCGCTTCCGCGTAGCCGACAATACGACACTGGAGGCGTTCTACACCGCGCCGGTGCGCATCGCGCCGGGCGATTTCAACGGGCTGCGCAACAATACCGTCCAGCTCGACGAGGGCGAGTGGGGGACAGGCTTTTATGGCCTGCATCTGACCCGTACCGGCCTGCCG
>CAZCEG010000389.1:0-2512 GCA_964497275.1 uncultured Oceanicaulis sp. | reverse complement strand
CTCACCGTTTGAGCGCGTAGTGCCCTGGCTCATCCCGCTAATTCTGGTGTTCACCTGGCGGCGCAAGGCCGCCCCCGCTGCCTGAGAGGTATTCCCATGGTCAAGACCACAACCGTGATTGTCGGCGCGGTATGCGCCTTTGCCGGTATCGCCGCAGGGCTGGCGCTGGCGGAGATCAACCGGCCCGCCCCCGTCGCTGAACCTGCCCCTGTCGAGGCAGAAGCGCCCGCTCCGGCGGCCAGCGGCGCAGCCTATATGGTGGTGATGGGCACGGTCCATGACCGGGCCAATTTCGGCGCCAACTATGTCGCGCACCTCGCCCCGCTCTATGAGCGTCATGGCGGGCGCTATCTGGCGCTGACCGGCAATCTGGAGACGCTGGAGGGGGAGCTGGGCTTTCGCTCTGTAGTGCTCTCTCTCTGGCCCGATGCGCAGTCTGCGCGCGATTTCTGGAATGATCCTGAATACCGCGCACTGGCAGAAGCGCGCATCGAGGGCGGCTGGGGCGACTTCGACGTGATGCTGTTTGACGGCCTGCCGGGCGTCGTGCCGGTGCTCGCGGAGGCGGAGGAGGCGGGCCGTTAGGGCCCGCCCTTTAGGCGTTCATTAGAACGGCTTCACCGAGGCGAAGAAGCAGGTCGCGGAGATGAGGATCCAGTAGAGATAGGCCACGTTGCGGCCAAGCTGGATCGACTTTTCAAGCTTCATCTCCACGCCCGCGTCGGGGCCTTGCGCCAGCACGCGGAACATGGCCTGCCACTCATGCATGATGAGGCGCAGGATCACCCCGATGATCAGGGCGAGGCCATAGGTCAGCACCTTGGCGGCGTACCATTTCTGGCCGTCGCCCGCCTCGAACGGGCCCATGCCGAACAGCGAGGTGAGGCCGGTAATGATCAATAGCGGGATGAGGATGTAGCGGCTCCAGTCCTCCAGCCCTGACAACAGGTGCCAGACCGGCTTGCCGCGCGTGATGAAGGCGCCCCAGGTAATGCCCATCCAGATCACCCAGATGAGCCACATGGCCACCATCCACCAGCCGCCCAGCGGCTGCACGCCCCACAGATAGCCCATGTGGATGCCGAGCGGCAGCAGGGTGATGATGCCGGTGCGGGCCAGGATGTCGATGCGGTAGGCGGTATCCATATGGCGCTGGCGCTCTTCCAGCGGCAGGCGCGGATTGACCACCTTGTAGGAGGTCTGGAACACGCCCCACTCCCCGCCAAGCCAGTAAACCATCGCCAGAATGTGTAGCCAGCGCAGGATTTCCAGCTCGTGCGCGCTGATCCATTCGCCCATATCTGCCTCCCCTTGTCGGCCCGGCCGGGGTGAGGGCAGGGCGCGCTATGACCCTACTTCCTGTAAAAGATATATCATTTACACGCAAGCCGGATCGTAACGCCCCTGATGCACGCGGCGGGTTCCGCTTGCCTGCGGTCCGTGGTGAGCTTGCAGGCGGGCAGGGAGGCGTGCATGCACGACGTCATCATTATCGGCGCAGGGTTTTCGGGGCTGGAGGCGGCGCGCCAGCTTTCCGCCCGCCATGACGTGCTGGTGCTGGAGGCGCGCTCGCGTGCCGGTGGCCGCGTTCTCACCCATCGCTTTGCCAATGGCGATGAGACCGATCTCGGCGGACAGTGGGTCGGCCCCGGTCAGGACAGGCTCTACGGCCTGATCGCGGAAATGGGCTTTGCCACCTGGCCGCTCTTCAATGAGGGCGAGCATGTGGTGCGCTCCGGCGAGCGGCTGAAGCGCTATCGCGGCACCATTCCCGCCCTGCCTTTGCCCGTGCTGCTTGACCTTCACCATGCGCTCTCACGCTTTGAAAAGATGGCCGCCGAGCTCGACCCGGCTGCGCCATGGACCCACCCGAAGGCGCAAGAATGGGACAGGGTGACGGTTGCAGACTTCCTGCGCCGCAATGCCGTCACGCACGGCGCGCGCGAGATGTTCACCATCGGCATCGGGGCGGTGTTCTGCGCCGAGCCGCATGAGCTATCGCTTCTCCATGCGCTCTTCTATGCGCGCTCCGGCCGGTCGCTCGATGCGCTGCTCTCGGTTGCCGGCGGCGCGCAGCAGGACAGGATACATGGCGGTATGGGCGGGCTCGCGACCCATGTCGCCGCAAGCATGGACGGAAAAATCCGCTATGACGCGCCCGTGCGGGCTATCCGCTGGAGCGAGACGGGCGTCGAGGTGGAGGCAGGCGGGGAGGTCTTCACCGCGCGCCGGGCGATCCTTGCCATCCCGCCCAATCAGGCGCTGGGCATCGCGTTCGATCCGCCTCTGCCCTCAAACCGCGATGCGCTCTGGCGGCGCATGCCAGCCGGGGCCTGCATCAAGTGCGTGGCGCAGTATGAGCGGCCCTTCTGGCGGGAGCGTCGTCTGTCCGGGCAGGCGGTCGGTGGGAAGCTGAGCGTCCGCGTGACTTTCGATAATACCGAACAGGGCAAGTCGGCCGGGCAATTGCTGGGCTTTATCGAGGGCGATGAGGCGCGACGCTGGTCAGGGG
>CAZCEG010000388.1:0-2556 GCA_964497275.1 uncultured Oceanicaulis sp. | reverse complement strand
TTAATTAACGCAATTTCAATTCAATACTTCCTGGGGCTTTTGTCAGCCAGAATGCCCGACATTTCGCATTTGGTGACCTCGTTCAGCAGGCTGCTTATTTTTGTAACCCCGATCATCTGGGTGCGCGAAGGATTGACCGGATCACGCGCCTTCATCGCCGATTTCAATCCTCTGACACATTATATCGAGATATTCCGGACACCACTGCTCGGCCAGGAGCCGCGCTTGACTAGCTGGGTGGTGGTTCTGGTTCTCACGGCAGTGAGCTGGATTCTCGCCGTTATCGCGTCGGTAATGATGCGCCGCAAGCTTCCCTTCTGGATGTGACAATCATGGCAAACTCTTCCCTCAGGGTCGATTCGGTCAGCATCACCTATCCGCTGTTTAATCGCGCACGCAACACTTTAGCTCTAGCCTCAGCCACGGAAGACAGCCCCGAGCCAATGGCCAGCGACGCGCAGCTCATCAGAGACCGCAAAGGCCGGATCTGTGCAGTTCGCGCCCTGTCCGACATCTCCTTCACCATCGAAGCTGGCGAGCGGGTCGCAATCCTCGGCCGGAATGGCTCTGGCAAAACGACGCTGCTACAGGTACTGGCAGGTATATACCCGCCGCAGACCGGCTCCGTCACGGCACGCGGAACGACAACCAGTATAGTTAACATCAACCTCGGAATGCGCAGTGAGGCAACAGGACACCGCAATATTACCTTAAGGGGCCTTGCAACGGGACGGAGCCGGGCAGAGATCGAAGCGAAGCGCGATGAGATCGCCGCTTTCTCCGGACTGGGCGACTTTCTTCACCTGCCTGTCGACACCTACTCAGCTGGTATGCGGATGCGCTTAAACTTCGCTATTGCAACTGCCTTTGATCCCGACATCCTTATTCTGGACGAATGGCTCTCGGCTGGTGACGCGGAGTTCCAGAAATTGGCGAGCAAACGGATGACGCGTTTCGTAAGTAGCGCCGGCATTCTGGTTCTGGCCTCTCATAGCCGCCGTCTTCTGGAGCAGAATTGTGAACGTGCAATTTGGCTGGACCAAGGGCGGATACGCGCTGACGGACCGATAGTTGACGTCATGAATGAGTACGATTCGGCAGGCAATCTGGTCAATTAGATGACGCGGTAAGGTTATCCAGGTGGATCAGTCACTCGTTAACCCGTGGCCCCGGCGACCTTGTCTTCCGATAGAGACCCATTCTTTTGGCCCGCAACGTTCCAGTGACTTAAGATGGCTGCAGACAGTGGCAGCAGGGACAGTCTTGAACGCGCCACACCGTCCAGCGCGGTTCGATCAGAGTGCCGACGTGATATAGCTGGACGCACAACTGGCAAGTGAAGGCTATGGAAGCGTCTGGTAAATCCGCCGCGCGATCCGCTGTTTCGCGGCGCATGAAGGCATACAGCTGATTGATGAAGTTGGAGTACAGCGTTTGCAGCGAGATATCGGCCACAGGGCAACGCCCACCTGTTTCCCACCCTGTCATAGCCGCAGAAGACTAGCACCTTCGAGCCCGTTGAGGACAGAGAGTCTCCCGTAAGGAGGTCTCGTGCCGTTTTAGGGCAGCGGGCACCGGAAGGTCATCAGCAGCGATCCAGGCGAGTGTATCCTTGTCGGTTCTCAGCCACCGTCCAGCGGCGACCGCCGTCTTTTCGCCATCGCGACCTTCGCCCCGATAGGCGAATACGAAGCACGTCCCGTCGACAGCCTGCGCCACCAACGGGTCAACGGACGCATATATGAGCGCCATTCCGATGGATATATCCTGCCGGATAATGATAGCGACAAACTTAGAAAGTAGGGATGCCCGCACCCAGCCGAGATCGAAATAGAGTACGTCGTGATGGTGGTATGCAGAACTGCGCCAACTGCATGCAGTACCGGGAGAACCAATCGGCGAGATGGTCCGATGCCTGATGGGCCACCAACCTTAACCTTACGGCCGGTCCGCGCGACGATGGATTCACAGTCTGTCTGGATATCTGCCAGCGCCGCTTTCAGCCACCAAATTGATGTCATTTTGCCCTATCTGCCAATTTTTGCAAATAGAGGGCATAGCTGCCACCGCCCATCGCGTCCGCAAGCAAACGAAGGGCATCGCGATCAATGAAACCCTCGCGGAATGCAACCTCCTCTGGGCAGGCGATCTTGGAACCTTGCCGGCGTTCGAGCGTGGAGACGAATTCGGCGGCTTCCAGCAAGCTGTCCGGCGTACCAGTATCGAGCCAAGCATACCCAGCGCCCATAGTGTCTACTTCCAGCTCGCCCGCATCAAGATACATCTGCAACAAGCAAGTAATCTCGAGCTCACCGCGCCGTGACGGTATGACCTTGCGTGCCCTCGCCGGGGCGTTTACGTCGAGAAAATAGAGGCCCGTAACCGCAAACTGCGAGGGCGGTGTCTCCGGTTTTTCGACTATCCCGGTGGCGCGGCCATCTTCATCAAAGGCCAGCACGCCGTAGCGCTGCGGATCAGCAACCTCGTAGCCGAACACCGTCCCGCCAGATGCTTTGGCATCAGCCGACCGCAACATCTCTCTCAGGCCGAGGAAGC
>CAZCEG010000387.1:0-2574 GCA_964497275.1 uncultured Oceanicaulis sp. | reverse complement strand
CAAGGGCCGCTCGCGCCCGTTTATGCGCACACCCACCGCCCCTGCCCCGAGCTCGGTATGGACGGCGAAGGCGAAGTCCAGAGGCGTCGCGCCCTGCGGCAGGGCGATGAGCTCGCCCTTGGGCGTGAAGGCGTAGACCTGGTCGGAGAGCATTTCGAGCTTGGCGTGCTCCAGAAACTCGTCCGGATCGCCGCCCTGTTCGAGGATTTCGGCAAAGGCACGCAGCCGCTCCAGCGGATCGCCGCCCGCCTCGCGCGCAGCCTTGGCGTCATAGGCATAGCTGCCCGACTTGTAACGCCAGTGTGCGGCGACGCCCGTCTCGGCGACCGCTTCCATCGCCTCGGTGCGTATCTGCAGCTCCATGCGGACATTGTGCGGGCCCACGATGGTGGTGTGCAAAGAGCGGTAATTATTGGGCTTGGGCGTGGAGATGTAGTCGTGGAAGCGCTCCGGCACGCAGCGCCAGTTCTGATGGATGACGCCGAGCGTGCGATAGCAGTCATCCGGCGTCAGCACGATTACCCGGAAGGCATAGATATCGGCAATGTCGTCAAACGAGGTCCCCTTGCGCTCCAGCTTTCGCCAGATCGAATAGGGCCGTTTTTCCCGGCCGAACACACGGCACTCGATACCGGCTTCCTCAAGGCGCTGGGACAGCATGGACGACATGGCCGCAATGGCCGACGCGCGCGTGGTGCGCAGCGCCGACAGGCGGCGCGTGATGGACTCGTACGCATCGGGATTGATGTTGCGGAAAGCCAGGTCTTCGAGCTCGACGCAGATGCGGTTCACACCGATACGGCGGGCGAGCGGAGCGTAGATTTCCAGCGTCTCGCGGGCGATACGCTCACGCTTCTCCTGCTTGGGCATGAAGTGCAGCGTGCGCATATTGTGCAGCCGGTCGCACAGCTTCACCAGCAGGACGCGGACATCATCGGTAATGGCCAGAACCAGCTTCTGGAAGTTTTCCGCCTGCCGGGTGCGCTTGGAGATCAGCTCCATCTGGCTGAGCTTGGTTTCACCGTCCACGAGGCGGGCCACGTCCTCGCCAAAGAGCTCGGCTATCTCTTCCAGCGTGGCTTCGGTGTCTTCCACCGTATCGTGCAGAAGCCCGGTGCAGACCGTCGCCACGTCCAGCCTCAAGTCGGCCAGCAGCATGGCAACCGCCACCGTGTGCCCGTAATAGGGCTCACCGGAATGGCGTTTCTGATGGGCGTGCTTTTCGCGCGAGGAATCGTAGGCCCGGCGGATCAGATCGCCATCGGCCTTGGGATGGTAGGACCTCACGCGCGCGATGAGATCATCGGCGCTCGGGATCGATCCAGACGCCTCGGCAGGTGCGCTGACCGCTACCCCGCCCAAGGCTTACAAACGGCCGTCTGCCGGCCCGTCCCGATCGCTTTGCAAGGCGCGCAGCATGGCCGCCTCGTCCATCTCAGGCGCCGGCAGGGCGCGGGGCGCCTCACCGTCATTGCGCGCGTCTTCCTCGTCCTCATCGGCCGGGATCACCCGCTCCAGACCCGATATGAGGCTCTCGGAGAGCACTTCCAGATCGAGCTTCTCGTCCGCGATCTCACGCAAGGCCACGACCGGGTTCTTGTCGTTGTCGCGATCGAGCAGGAGCTGCGAGCCGGCGGCTATATTGCGCGCACGGTGCGCGGCCAGAAGCACCAGCCGGAACCGGTTCGGGACTTTCTCGATGCAATCTTCAACAGTAACGCGAGCCATGAGCGTTTACGCTCCCAAATCTCAGACAACGGGGGTCGGGGGTATCAATCGAACCCTCCTGATACCTCAGCGCGCCCGGCGCTTCAAGCATGCTGCTGCGCCGCAAAAAATATCAGGTGATCGGGATGGTGCTGGCCACATCGCCCGCAGGCAGCGCTGCGATCAGCGCGTCGATCCCCTGCCCGCTCAGCGGATCAACCCAGCGAGGCGCCACCTCCTGCAGGGGCAGGAGCACGAAGGCTCGCTGCACGGCTCTGGGATGGGGCAGTACGGGACGGGTGTCAGGGCCGCTGATCTGACCGTCATAATCAATGATGTCGAGGTCGAGGGTTCGCGGCGCGTTGATAACGGTACGGACGCGTCCGAACTGCGCTTCCAGATCGTGCAAACGGTCCAGCAGTGCTTCCGGCGGCAGGCGGGTTTGCACAGCTGCAACGCCGTTGACATAAGGCGGGTCGGACGGGTCTGGCCAGGCTGGCGAGCGCCACAGCCGCGACACGGCCTGCACCGAAACTGCGTAACCCGGCATTGCCTTCAACGCGGCGGTTACCACATTCTGCGGATCAAGTGAGCCAAGGGCTTTGTTTGCGCCAAAAGCGATGTAGATATTCAAGACCGGACGTGCCTATTTCGATTAGTTATTAGCCCCCTTAAAGGAGCCCTATGACATTCTATCCCAACGAGCGTATCGGCCTGTTCATCGACGGTGCCAACCTCTATTCGGCTGCTCGCGCGCTCGATTTCGATATTGATTACCGCAAGTTGCTGGAAGAATTCCGCAAGCGCGGCCGGCTCATCCGCGCCAATTATTACACCGCCCTGCTGGAAAATGACGACTACACGCCG
>CAZCEG010000386.1:0-2602 GCA_964497275.1 uncultured Oceanicaulis sp. | reverse complement strand
AGACGCCAGCGACACACACTGAGCACATCGGGCACAACGCTGAAGGCTTCAGCCTGCGCCGCATGCTCAGCTATCTGTGGCGCGAAGCACTGGAACTGCAGCGCGATCCGGTGCGCGCCACCCTGGCGCTGGGCGGTTCGCTGCTCCTGATGTTCGCGATCGGCTTCGGCATCACCATGGACGTCGAAGACCTGAGCTATGCGGTGCTCGATCGCGACCAAACCACGCTCAGCCAAAGCTACACGCTGAACCTGGCCGGCTCGCGCTACTTCACAGAGCACCCGCCTATCGTCGATTACGAGGATCTCGACCGGCGCATGCGCAGCGGCGAACTGTCATTGGCCATCGAAATCCCCGCTGGCTTTGCCCGCGATGTGTTGCGGGGCCAGAACGTGCAGATCGGTGCGTGGCTCGACGGCGCCATGCCGCAGCGCGCCGAAACCGTGCAGGGCTACGTTCAGGGCATGCACCAGCACTGGCTGCTGGTACAGGCCAGCGAGCGCGGCAGCGCCAGCGCAGCAGGCAATGCGAGCGTCGAGACGCGCTTTCGCTACAACCCCGATGTCAAGAGCCTGCCGGCGATGGTGCCTGCCGTGATTCCCCTCTTGCTGCTCATGCTGCCGGCGATGCTGACCGCGCTGGCGGTGGTGCGCGAGAAAGAGACAGGCTCGATCACCAATCTGTACGTGACGCCGGTAACGCGCATCGAGTTCCTGCTTGGCAAGCAACTGCCTTATGTCGGCCTGGCCATGGTGAATTTCCTGCTGATGAGCCTGCTCGCGGTCACCATCTTCAGTGTGCCGGTCAAGGGCAGCTTCTTGACCTTGGCGCTGGCCGCGCTGATCTTCTCCTTCGCAGCGACAGGCATGGGGCTGCTCGCCTCGGCCGTCACGCGCAGCCAGATCGCGGCCATGTTCTTCGCCATGATCGGCACCCTGATTCCGGCCACCCAGTTCGCCGGCCTGATCGATCCAGTGTCCTCGCTCGAAGGCTCCAGCAAGTTCATCGGCGAGATCTACCCCGCCACGCACATGATCTCCATCAGCCGTGGCGTTTTCAGCAAAGCGCTCGGCTTGCCCGACCTGACATGGCCGCTGTGGTCGATGCTCCTGTCGGTTCCGGTGATTCTTGGCGCGGCCGTTTTGCTACTCAAAAAGCAGGAACGCTGAGATGCGCAGACGAAACCTAGCCAACATCTACCAGCTCGGTGTCAAGGAGCTATGGAGTCTCTGGCGCGATCCGATGATGATCGTGCTCATCGTCTACGTGTTCACCGCGTCGGTCTATACCTCGGCCACGTCCATGCCGGAGACGCTGCACAAGGCGCCCATCGCCATCGTCGATGAAGACAATTCGGCGCTTTCCCAGCGGATTGCCTCGGCGTTCTACCCACCGCAGTTCACGCCACCGGCCATGATCGACTATGGAAGCGTGGATCCGGGCATGGATGCCGGGCAGTACACCTTTGCCCTGGTCATTCCGCCCAACTTCCAGCGCGACGTGCTGGCAGGGCGATCTCCCGCCGCGCAGCTCAATGTCGATGCCACCCGCATGAGCCAAGCCTTCACCGGCAGTGGTTACATCCAGCAGATATTCACCGGTGAAGTCAACGAGTTCGTCAAACGTTATCGCGGCGCCACCGTGCCACCCGTGGATCTGGCCTTGCGCGCACGCTTCAACCCCGCCCTCGACAAGGCTTGGTTCGGCTCGGTGGTGCAGATCATCAACCACATCACGCTGCTGTCCATCATCCTGACCGGCGCAGCACTGATCCGCGAGCGCGAGCACGGCACCATCGAACACCTGCTGGTGATGCCCGTGACTCCCGCCCAGATCATGCTCTCCAAGGTCTGGTCGATGGCCCTGGTCGTGCTGATCGCCTCGTTCCTGTCGCTCACCCTCATGGTGCGCGGCGTCCTGGGCGTGCCCATCGAGGGCTCCATTGCGCTGTTCTTCGCCGGTGCAGCGCTCAGTCTGTTCGCCACTACGTCGATGGGCATCTTCATCGCCACGCTGGCGCGCAACATGCCGCAGTTTGGCATGTTGATGATGCTCACCATCATGCCGCTGCAGATGCTGTCGGGTGGCACTACGCCACGCGAAAGCATGCCCGAGATCGTGCAGAACATCATGCTGGTCGCACCCACCACCCATTTCGTGGAACTGAGCCAGGCCATCCTCTATCGGGGCGCGGGGCTGGAGACGGTGTGGCAGCCCTTCCTGGCGCTGGCCTTGATCGGCACGGTGCTGTTTTTCCTGTCGTTGGCACGCTTTCGCAAAACGATCGGCCAGATGGCCTGATCGTTTGACCGCCCGATTGGGCATTTCAACCCCAGTAAGGAGTTTGACCATGAGCAATACAACCATCCCCCTCAACCTCTTCAAGGCGAACCTGGAACTGCATGCAGTTGCGCCTGCAGCGCCTGATGCAGGATAACGGCCAGCAATGGCAGGAGTTGGCCACGCTGCCCGCACAAGCCTTCTGGCGTCAGTTTCAGCACCAGATGGGCGGCGCGCAGGCACTGACGCAAGTCGCCATCAAGAACCAGACAACCTTCACCCAAGTCCTGCAGCAAGCCATTCAGGATTGGCAGAAATCGGT
>CAZCEG010000385.1:0-2609 GCA_964497275.1 uncultured Oceanicaulis sp. | reverse complement strand
CAGGAGCTGTCCGAGCTGGAAGTGCGGGCCATTCATGACCGCATCTTCACCCTGGACACCCATGTCGATATCCCGACCGGCTATGCCACCTCGCGCCTTGACCCGAACACCTGGACGCGCCTGCAGGTGGACCTGCCCAAGATGCGCGCGGGCGGGCTCGATGCGGCGTTCTTCATCGTCTATGTGCAGCAGCGCGATCTCAATGAAGAAGGCTTTGCCACCGCCCGTGCGCGCGCCGAGGAGACCTATCAGGCGATCACCCGCATGGTGCGCGCCAATCCGGAGCGCATTGCGCTGGCCACCACGGCAGACGAGGTGGAGGCGATCCACGAATCCGGGCGTCTGGTCGCCCTGATCGGTATCGAGAACAGCTATTTCATGGGCGAGAATATCGAGGAGGAGGTGCCGCTATGGGCGGCGCGCGGCGCGCGCTATGCCTCGATAACCCATTTCAGGAACAACCAGTTTGGCGGCAGCTCCAATCCGGACCTGTCGGCCGGTGACCCGATGGGCGATCCGGGCCTGACCGATCTCGGCCGCCGGCTCGTCGAGCTCCTCAACGATCATGGCATCATGGTCGATATCTCCCATGTCGGCCCGCGCACCTCGCTGGAAGCCATCCAGATGTCGCGCGCGCCGGTGATCGCCAGCCATTCGGGCGCACGGGCGGTCTATGACCATCCGCGCAACCTCACCGACGAGCTTCTGGACGCGATCCGCGATAATGGCGGCGTGGCGCAGATGGTCGCCTTCCGGGCCTATCTGCGGGACACCGATCCGGGCCTGACCGCGGCGATGGCAGAGGTGCGCTCCGAGTTCGGGCTGGACCAGCCGGGCGGGTGGGAGCGCTCCACGCCTGAAAGCCGCGCCGCCTATCAGGAACGTATCGCGGCCCTGCGCGCCGAATACCCGGACGCGACCATTGCCGACATGGCAGACCATATCGACTATGCCGTGCAACGCATCGGCATCGATCATGTGGGCATCGTGTCGGACTTTGACGGCGGCGGCGGTGTGCGCGGCTGGGACGATGCATCCGAGACGGCCAATGTGACGGCAGAGCTGCTGCGCCGGGGCTATTCGGAAGAAGACCTCGCCAAGCTCTGGGGCGGCAATGTGCTGCGCGTGATGCGCGCGGTGGAAGCGGCGGCGGTGCGGTAAGCACTCGGCTGCTTTTCCCTCGTCCTTCGAGCACCACGGGGCCGAGGGATGAGGGAAAAGCACGACCCTAGCCCTCATCCTGAGGAGCCACAAAGTGGCGTCTCGAAGGACGAGGGCGTAATCACCTCACGCCTTTTTCGGGAAGGGCGGTGGCGGGATGGCGCCAACCGCCCATGTGCCGCGTGCAATCGCCCTGCCCCAGGCTTGAAAGGGCCGCTCTACCCACACCCGCAAGGGCCAGGCGAGCGCGACCGAGATGAGCGTCATCAAGGCGGCGATGCTGGTCGTGCCGGGCTGCCAGCCGATCTGGCCAGCGAGCACCATCAGCATCAGGCCAACCGGCCAGTGGATGATGTAGATGCCGTAGGAGAGGTCCTCTACGCCCTTGATGCGCTGCCAGAGGCGCGTGGCGGGAACCTTCAGATACCCCGCCCGCAAAGCAAGTAAGGCCGTCGCCAGAATGTCAAAGCTCTGGTGGAAGGCCGTGCCCGCTGTGGCAATGGCCGCGCACACAGCCGCCAGCACCAGCGCCCAGCTTAAGCCCACATGGCGGCGCCAGTCCCACAAGACCGCCCCGATCAGAAAGCCGGTGGCAAAGCGCAGGGCGGCAGAGACGCCTTCCGGGTGCGGCCCGGCATAGCCGGTATTGGCGTGGATGACGCTGCCCGCGATGACGGCGGCGAGCGCCAGGGGCAGCACCCATTGGAAGCGCAGCGCACCCACCAGCATCAGCACGCCCAGCCCCGCATAGCCGATCAGCTCATAGCGCACCGTCCATAAAGGCGCGTTGGCGCTCTGCGCTGCCTGAAGGCCTGAGGCCTCAAAGGGCAGAGGCGCGGTGGGGTGGGCCTGAGAGATGACGCCGGTCACATAGGCCCAGCTTTCAGCGCGGGCGAGATAGTCGACCGGCGCGATGCCCGAAAGCGCCGGACCCACAATCATCAAGGTCAGCAAGGTGACCACGATGAGGAGCGGGAAGACGCGGAAGACCCGGTTGATGGCATAGGCGAGCACCGAGCGCGAAGCGCGCAGGCTCGCCAGTATCATGTAGCCGGAGAGGACGAAGAAGGCGTTCAGCGCGTGCTGGCCCGCGAAGTCTATCGTGTGCGCCCAGGGGCCCATGACCGGCCAAGGCAGCACCATCATCAGCGCATGCGCGTAGAGCACGATGCCGGCAAACGCCATGCGCATGGGGGTGAAGAGATTGTCCTGATCCTCCAGCCGGCCATGACCGGGGGCGAAGAGGGCTTGCGTGCATGTGTCCATTTTTGCGACTCCGGGTTGTGTCCGGAGTCGCACACGCAAAACGTGTGCCGAAGGGTAAAGCAACTGTTAACCATGGGGTGGGTGGCTCGGGGCGGCTTTGCTAGAAAGCTGTCATCCTCCGGCCGCGTAGCGGTCCGGGGCAACTGTGTTTACGGGGTGTATTGTTTTTGGTCCCGGAGCAT
>CAZCEG010000384.1:0-2620 GCA_964497275.1 uncultured Oceanicaulis sp. | reverse complement strand
ATGCTTTAGCCGCATCCCGCCATCCTAGATGTCTCAGACATCTGGGACAGCCCCAAAAAAAACATGCCGCTATCCCTCCAAAGTGCCGCCATCGGCGTGCTCAACACGGCTGAACCGCTCGAAAAGGCGGCACGCGCGCTCGACGTGCAGGCACAGTGGAAAAAAGGCGCGCTGGTCTTTGACCCCGGCGGCGCAGCGGCGGTGCCGGACCGCCCTGCCCGCCCGGAGCGGCCAGAGCTCGTGCCTCCGGCGAAGGTTCCGCGCCGCCGGCTGAACACGCCTGCAGGCAGGGCAGCGCTGCTGCACGCGGTCGCCCATATCGAGTTCAACGCGATCGATCTCGCCTTTGATCTGGTGGCGCGCTTTGCCCATGCCGGTGAGCTCGATGGCGAGGCGCGCCGCGCCTTCATCACCGACTGGCTGGGTGTCGGCGCGGACGAGGCCCGCCATTTCATGATGGTCTCGCAGCGCCTGTCGGAGCTGGGGTCCCGTTATGGGGCACTTGGCGCCCATGACGGGCTGTGGAGCGCGGCCATGGCAACGTCTGACGACATCGCCGCGCGCCTCGCCATTGCGCCTCTGGTGCTGGAAGCGCGCGGGCTGGATGTGACACCGGGCATGATCGAGCGGCTGGAAGCGGCTGGCGACCCGGACAGCGCCGCGATCCTGAAAATCATCTATACCGAGGAGATTGGCCATGTCGCCGCCGGCCGGCGCTGGTTCGGCCATGTGTGCGCAGCACGCGGCGAGGATGCCCGCACCCGCTTTCACGAGCTTGTCCGCGCACGATTCCCCGGCGGGTTGAAGCTGCCCGTTAACGCTTTGGCACGTGAGGCGGCAGGGCTGGAAGCGGCCTTCTACGAGCCCCTGCTACCGTAATCTTTGGCAACCGCCTGATTAACAAGCGCTTTGCGCGGCGGCGCGCCGCCGCTTACCGCAAATGGCCTCACGATTGCATTCAGGCGGTTGATAAATGTCACAATCCTGTGCCAGTGTTCCGCCACAAACGGGTGGAACCACAGAAAATCCGGGCGGGAGCGCATGGTGAAACGACTTCTCGCCGGCCCATGGGAGCTTGTTAAGCAGCGCTTCCCGGACCGGCAGATATACCATCGCAGTGATGGTCATGTGCAGTATTTCGCGCTGACCACACAGATGCAGGTTGGCGCGCTGGCTATTGCGTGCGGCGTCGCCATCTGGCTGACGATCTCAACGGTCAACATGATGCTGGAGGCCCGCGCGGACCTCGCACGGTCGGCCCGGTTCAACCAGACCATTACCGCCTATCAGACCCAGCTTGAAGAAGCGCGCGCCGCCGAGGCCGCTGCCATCGCCTTTCTTGAATCGCGCTCTGACGCGTTTGACCGCACGGCGGGCGAGTTCCAGGTGCGCCACGACACGCTGCGCCGCCTGCTCGACTTTGCCGATGACCTGCAGATCGGCGAGCGCAATCTCAGCCCCAGCCTTGATAATGGCCGCATCCTGATGGCGGCAGCGCCTGCCGATATCGCCCCGCGCGAATCCCTGATCCGCACCAGCGCAGGGTCTGACGGCAGCGGCGCGGCGGAAGACCGCGTCACCAGCCTGATGCATGAGCAGGAAGATGCGCTGAACCGCGCCGAGGAGGCCGCCGAGGCCCGCCTCGAGAATTTGCGCGCCGTGCTGCGCCTGACCGGCCTGCGCCTCGAGGAAGTCGTGCGCGAGAATGCGCGCAATGATGGCGGCACGGGCGGTCCCTTCATCGCCCTGTCTGACAGCTCCCTCATGGGTGAAGGGCTGGATCTGTCCGATCCGTTCAATGCGCGCGTGGCCCGCATCGCCTCGCGCCTCGTCGAACTGGAAGAGCTGGAGCGGGCCCTGTCGGCCACGCCGGTGGCCATGCCGGTGGCCGGACCCTATCGCGAAACCAGCGGCTATGGATCGCGCATCGACCCGTTCACCCGCCGCCCTGCCTTCCACAGCGGGCAGGATTTCGCCGGTGCACGCGGCACGCCGATTATTGCAGGCGCTGCAGGACGCGTCGTTTACGCGGGCTGGCGCTCGGGTTATGGTAGAACCGTGGAGATTGATCACGGCTATGGATTCCGGACGCGCTATGCGCATCTGCATACCATAGACGTACGCCGCGGTGACAGTGTCGAAGCAGGGCAGCGCCTTGGGGGAATGGGCACGACCGGCCGGTCAACGGCTACGCATCTGCACTATGAAGTCTGGTTCAGGGGTAACCACCTGGACCCGGAACGGTTCTTGAGAGCAGGACACTATGTTCAATAAAAAGGATGCCCCCACCCCCGATGTGGGAACCCCGCCTCCCCCAGCCAAAAGGTCTGCCATGAAATCGAACAAGGCCCCGTCCATCCTCAGCGCTGACCTTATGATTACGGGATCCATCGTGTCTGACGGCGAAGTCCAGCTGGACGGCCGCGTGGACGGCGATGTCCGCGCCGGGTCGCTGACCATCGGCGAAGAAGCCTCCGTCAAGGGCGAGGTGATCGCTGAAAGCGTGGTCGTACGCGGCCGTATCGAGGGCTCGCTGCGGGCCCGTCAGGTGCAGCTTGCCTCCACCGCGCGCATTGAGGGCGATATCGTCCACTCGACGCTGGCGGTTGAAAGCGGCGCG
>CAZCEG010000383.1:0-2624 GCA_964497275.1 uncultured Oceanicaulis sp. | reverse complement strand
TTCACCACCTCGTCTTCCAGCAGCGCATCCTCGAACGCATCCAGCTCCTCATGCAGCTCGGAGACGTGCGGCTCCATCCGGTCGGCAAGGCGCTGGGCGAGCTTGCCGACCAGTTCGCCGGGGCTGACGGGGGCAATGCCGCGCTCAATGGCGCTGACAAGATCGCCCACCGCATGCAGGGGGCGGACCCACACCCCGATCACGCGGGAGCGTTCTACCCAGAGTCTGACCGAGACCATGTCTTCGGGCTCAGAGCCCTCCATCATGTTGACGCCGCGCAATATGATAACCGCGCCTTCGCCATGCACGGTGCAGCGCGGACGGGTATCATCGGCGAGAAGCGCGGACTGCAGGAAGCTGTCGAGACCGCTTTCGGCCTCCAGCCATGGCACAGTGCGCGCATCCCCCCGCTGGAGATGGACCCAGGTGAAGGGCGGGCGCGCCTTGCCGCGGGCTTCGGGCTTCGCGCCATGGTCTGGCGGGCTGAGTGTTTCCAGCGTTGCGGGTTCCGCCGCGCCCCTGCCATCCAGCGCAAAGCACAGCACGGGCGGCAGGGCGAGGCCGTCAGTCGTCGTTTCGCTTGCGGCCATAAGGTGGCCTCCCTTGCCGGGGTCAGGCGGCTTGCGGCACCAGCGGCACGGCGCGCACGCGCACCCGCGCGCGTTCCCCCACCACCTTCTCCACGTGCAGGCGCTCCACCTGGCTGTCATCGTGGAAGACGACGCCGGTCAGCGCGTCCAGCACCGCCTTGGCGACATTGTCGACATCATGGACGGGCGAGTTTTCGGTGCGCTCGATGATGATGGTGACTTCATAGGGGCCCCATTTGGGCCGCACCCGCTTGAATTCGGTGCGGAAAAACTCACCGATCAGCGTCTTGAAGCGGCGTGACTGCGAGGTCAGCGCATCGACGCGCAAGTGAAGCGATCCTGTTGGCGTGGCTACCTGCACCTTACCCCTCCCGGACCATTCAAGGCCCTCATCCTGCAATGTGTAGCGGTCTTCGGCTTGATCCCTCATGGCCCGATGCTACACACCCGATTCGTTATCGTCACAGTGTCCGCGCGCGGGCGTCTTTCCGCAAGCGGCGCGCAACCGATCCATGCGAGGAACCGCCCATGACTGCCACGCGCACCGAAACCGACTCCTTTGGCCCGCTAGAGGTTCCCGCCGACAAGTATTACGGCGCACAGACCGCCCGCTCGCTGATCAATTTCAAGATTGGCGGACAGACCATGCCGGTGCCGCTGGTGCGCGCGCTGGGCGTCGTCAAGCACTGCGCGGCCAAGGCCAATATGGCACTCGGGAACATGGACGCGAAGGAAGGTAACGCCATTGCGGCAGCCGCGCTGGAAGTTGCGCAAGGCAAGCTGGACGATCATTTCCCGCTCGTCGTCTGGCAGACAGGGTCCGGCACCCAGTCGAACATGAACGCCAACGAGGTGATCTCCAACCGCGCGATTGAAATGCTGGGCGGGGTGATGGGCTCCAAAAGCCCGGTCCACCCGAACGACCATGTGAACCGCTCCCAGTCCTCCAATGACGTGTTCCCGACGGCGACCCACATTGCCGCTGCGCGCGAGTTTCACGACACTCTGGTGCCTGCCCTCAAAACCCTGCGCGATGCGCTGAAAGCCAAGTCAGAGGCCTTCAAGGACATCATCAAGATCGGCCGCACACATCTGATGGACGCCACCCCGCTGACGCTGGGTCAGGAGTTTTCCGCCTATGTCGCCATGGTCGACAATGGCATTCGCCGCGTGGAAGCAGCCCTGCCCGCGCTCTACGAACTGGCGCAAGGCGGCACGGCGGTCGGTACAGGGCTGAACGCCAAGCCCGGCTTTGATCTAAAGTTTGCAGAAGAAGTCGCAAAGCTCACCGGCCTGCCCTTCGTGACCGCGCCCAACAAGTTCGAGGCGCTTTCCACCAAGGACGCGCTGGTGGAAGCCCATGGCGCGCTGAACTCGCTCGCCGTGTCACTCTTCAAGATCGCCAATGATATCCGGCTTCTGGGTTCGGGCCCGCGCTGCGGCATTGGCGAGCTGTCCCTGCCGGAAAACGAGCCGGGCTCGTCCATCATGCCGGGCAAGGTCAACCCCACCCAGTGCGAGGCGATGACCATGGTCTGCACGCAGGTGATGGGCAATAACGCCGCCGTGACCTTTGCCGGCAGCCAGGGCCATTTCCAGCTCAACGTGTTCAAGCCGGTGATGATCTACAACGTGCTGACTTCCACGCGCCTGCTGGCCGATGCCGCGATCAGCTTTACCGAGAACTGCGTGGTCGGCATCGAGGCCAATGAGGCCCGCATCGCCGACATCCTGGAGCGCTCGCTCATGCTGGTGACCGCGCTCGCCCCGAAGATCGGCTATGACAACGCCACAACGGTTGCCAAGACCGCGCACAAGAACGGCACCACCCTGCGCGAGGAAGCGATCCGGCTGGGCTTTGTCACATCAGAAGAGTTCGACGAGGTGGTGCGCCCCGAACAGATGATCGGACCGAAATAATTGGGAAAACTCGTCAATCTGCGCACCGCGCGCAAGCGCAAGGCCAAAGAGGCGGCAGCGAAAGACGCTGCCGCCAATCGCGCCGCCTTTGGCCAGACGAAGGCTGAAAAGCTG
>CAZCEG010000382.1:539-2632 GCA_964497275.1 uncultured Oceanicaulis sp. | reverse complement strand
GATCGGCCTGCGCACCGGGTTTGAGCACGATGCGGACGTTCTGCCCCTTCAGGCTCGCGCTTGCATGATCGACTTCGCTCGCCTTGCCGAGGTTCTTCTCCAGCCCGTAGGCGCAGAACGGGCAGGTCATGCCCTTGACAGCAATGTCCACCACCAGGCGCTCCGCGCCGAAGGCCATCAGTGGCAAGCACAGCGCCAAAGCTGCTGCCAAGTGTTTCAGATGGGATCTTTGCATCACGATGATCTCCTTCGAAGATGGGACGCTCAGACCCCGAGCCAGATACGGATCGGCAGCGCCAGATAGGCGGCGAAGAGGCCGACGCCCCAGAGGGCGGCTGAGATTCCATGAATCCGCCGGTTCCAGCGGTCGGCTCGCTCGCACAGGCGCGCCAGCTCGGGGTCGCTCGGACAGGCTCGCCCAGGCCGGTAGAGCAGCCAGCCGGAAACGAGCAGCATCAGTCCGGAACCCGCGAACACCCAAGCCTTGTGCAGGGCCAGCGCGACCAGGAACGGCACTGCGCTGGTGACGGCCGCCACGGCGGCGCCCAGGCCCAGCGTGACGAACAGGATCGGCAGCGCGCAGCAGACCAGCGTGCCGGTCGCGGTGAACAGCGTCAGCCAACTGACGGCGTTTTGCCGAAGCTGCGACGAATCGGTCTTCATCGCGTGCGCCTACCAGGTGAGCCAGGGGAAAAAGGCGAAGTAGCCATTGAGCAGATACAGGCCGGTGACGATCAGCAGCAGGCTGCCGGTCAGCTCAAAGGCGCGGCGGAACCGTCCGAGCGGTTTCATCTGCTCGATCCACTCCATTGCGACCGCCGCCAAGGCCAAGGGGATCGCGCGGCCGATGGCGAAACTGATCAGCATGGCGGCGCCGAAAAGCGGCGAGCCGCTGGCTGCCGCCGCGCCAACCAACACGACGAGCGCCGGGGCGCAGGATGGGCAGACGGCGACGGAGAACGGAATGCCGAGCGCAAACGCGCCCCAGCCACTGCCGACCCGCTTGGCTCTGAATCCGACCTTCGGCAACGGCAGCTTGACCCACCCGGTCCACAGCAGGCCCAAGACGATCAGCCAGGGGCCGAGCAGCAACCCCCACCAGCGCCCCGCCAGCGCTTGCACCCCTTGACCGCCGAGTCCTGCCACGGCACCCAGCAACGCATGCGCGGCGATCAGGCCGCCGATGAAGGCAAGGCCGTAACGGGCCGCCTCGCTTGGCGCGCGGGCTCGGGTGACGTAGGCAAGTGGCACCGGCAATGCGGCTATCGCCAAGGGACTCACGCTGAACAGCAGCCCGGCCAGCAGGCTGATGCCGCTGGCGACCCCCACGCTTTGGGAGGCGAGCTGCCGTAGCGTCTCAAGCTCCATGGCTGCGCACTCCATCGCGCCGACGCAGTTCGGCAACGAGCTGTTCGGCTGTCGGGAGCGCGGTGAACACCAACTCGCCATCCACGGCAAGCGCGGGCAGCGTCAGCACCCCGAGATCGACCGCGCGGTCGAGATCATCGAGCACGTTGACCTCGCACCACTCGACTCCGGACAAGGCTTGCACCGCCGCCTTGAGCGCCGCTGTCGCCCCGGCACACTTGGCACAGCCCGGCGTGTAGAAGAGCTCGATCCTCATGGCGTGCGCTTCGCCTCAAAGCTGACCGCTTCCAGGGCCGCCAGGATCGGACAGTCATCGACAGGCAGCGCCCCACCCGAGCACTCGACGATCAGCACGTCGAGCGCCGCCGACATCGCCTGCATGGCGCGAATCTTGGCGGCGAGCTGGAGCTTCTTCTCGATGGCGCGGCTCTTTATGTCGTCGCAGCATGCGCCGTCGGCCTGGCGCAGATGCAAGAGTTCGCGAATCTCCGCGAGCGTGAAGCCGCAAGCCTGGGCGTGCTGGATGAAGCGCACCCGCCGCACCGCATCCTCGCCATAGAGGCGATAGCCGCTGTCGGTTTTGCTCGCCGGGACGAGCAGCCTCTCGCGCTCGTAATAGCGCAGCGCGTCGGGGCTGATATCCCCGGCCTTTGCCAGTTTGCCGATGGTCAGCATCAGGGCTGGCCGAGGCCGGCGGCGCGCAGGCTCGCCTCATCGACACCGCG
>CAZCEG010000382.1:0-529 GCA_964497275.1 uncultured Oceanicaulis sp. | reverse complement strand
AACGCAGCAGCCGGCGAGCCGGCCGTCGATCGCAACAGCCGGCACCGAGCGCACGCCGAGCGCCTTCGCGCGCTGTGCGACGGCCAAGTCGCGCATGTCGAGCACATCGACTTCGCACGAGGAGCAGGCCAGGCTTTTTACAAGGGTTTCGACATCGGTGCAGGCCGGGCAGCCGGCGCTGAACACCTCGACTTTGCGTTTGGCAGTCATTTCAAGGCTCCTGTTGATGTTCGTGATGCGTTGCAGCCACGCGGATGCGTGCTGCCCCGTCACGATTTCAGGATAAACCTTGGAGTGCACTCCATGGTCAAGCAGAACAGCCGGACGGATGAATGCCACATCATCGAAACCACGCTTTCAAGGTCGAGGAATACCGTCTGGATGGGCGCGAACGTGGGTTCGGTTCCCGGATTGCCGTTGTACGAAGGCGAGTAGCCCCCGTCGCGTCCCCCTGCGGGGCTCTTCCTTTTCATGGAACGCGGTGCCGGCGCATTGCCGATTCCCGGCGGACGGCCGCCGCCATGTGTCG
>CAZCEG010000381.1:0-2632 GCA_964497275.1 uncultured Oceanicaulis sp. | reverse complement strand
ATTTCGCCAGAGCGCGCCCCGCAAGCGAACTGCCCGCCGCAATCCGCAAGGCTTTCCCGCGCACGCGGGGGCCTCAGAAGGCGCCGAAAAAGATTCCGGTATCACTGCGCCTGTCGCCGGAGGTGGTGGAGCATTTCAAATCCGGGGGACCGGGCTGGCAGGCTCGCATTGATGATGCGCTGCGCAAGCTGGCTGAACAGGACGCCTGAAGCGCACCTGCGAGAGTGCCGGAAGCCGTGCGGGCGGCGTGATTACCACGCCCCCAGCTCTATCAGCCTGGCGCGCAGCTCACCGGGCAGGTCCTCGCCGCCGCCAGCAGGGCCGGCCAGATCAGGCGGTGCGTCGGACGCTTTGAGATAGCGCCAGCCCTGAAACGGCTTTTTCGGGCGCGGAGAGGTCAGGATCAGCTCGCGGTCGAGCCAGATGCAGCAGCGCGCAATGCCGTCATCGCCCGTCACTTCTTCCAGATCGATAATGCGCTGGCGCACCTGTATCACCCGCTTGATGACCCAGTAGAGCGAGCCGCCATCGAGGAGTTCCTCGCGGCGCTTCGGGCTCATGCGGGTGACGTGATGCATGGGCCGGTTGCCGGGCGCAATATGGTCGCGCCACGCCTCCAGGTCCTCGACCGTGTCGGCTCCCACGCACAGCTTGATCAGATGAAGCGCCATGACGCTTCAGCTAGAACGAGTCAGAGGCCGGGTCAAAGTGCGGTGCAGTGCGCCTCAGGCCCGCTCAAGGCTGGCCAAGCTGGCAGACGCCGCGGCGTCCTCCCCCTGCTCGCGGCGCATGGCGGCGGCGAGCTTCACCCCGCGCGACAGGGCAAGCTTGGCGAAGGCACCGGGGCCGTGAACCGCGCTCGATCGCGGACGCCAGCCCGCCCTGCGCATCACGCCATTGGCATGCAGCACGGCGTTTTTCACCAGAGAGGCCTGCGTCACCGCTTCGAGCACCAGCGTCACCGACAGCCCGCCCGTCATCTCGATGCGATGGGGCGCGTGCAGCGGCCATGAGGCAAAGCTGCCGGGGCCCATCTCGGCGATGGCCGCTTCCCGGTCCCAGGCCGGGTCATAGGGCAGATCGCCATGATCCTCGCCCAGAAGCACGCGCTCCAGCGCCTCATCGCTGACCCAGGGGTCGCGCGGCGGATAAACCAGCACGCGCTGGGTGCCGCGCACCTGCGCCATCATGGTTTCCGAGACATCGCTGTGCAGATAGACCTGCGCGCCCGGAGAAGCGATCACGACCGAGCCATAGGCGCGCAAGGGCGCCCAGCCCGGATTGAGGATTTTCAGCTGGTCCAGCAGCGCGTTGAAGACGGGGCGCAGTGCGCTATCGCCGTTCAGCGCTTCGCGCACCTGCACCCACAGGCGCGTCTGGTGCACCGCCTCGATCAGATGATGGCCCGGCAGATGACGGCACACCTCCATGTCGCGCCAGCTGGTGCGCGCCGCCGGATCGCGGCCCATCGTGCACACATCAATGAGCGACCGGTCATGCCGGTCCAGCAGGGCGGCCAGCGAGGCATCGTCAAACAGCGGCAGGCGGGAAAGCTGGTGGCGGGCGGTGACCACACCGCGGCCAAACTCGCTCGCGCTTTCCGCCGTCCAGTTCAGGATGGGCGGCAGGACGCGGCTCACGCGCGCACCCCGAGCGGGGCGTCCGGGTCCACCTCGAAGCGATAGCCGCCTGCGTGCGGCGTCTCCACCGGCACCGATATGCCCAGCTTGCGCATCGCCATGCCGGCGGCAAAGCGCGCCTTGCGGTCAAGGCCTGTGCAGTGCGCGATCGGGCCGGGATTCCAGCCAAAGCGGCGGCGCATCACCCCGTTGAAATACATGGCGTTATTGAGGACGCGCGCTTCGGGCGTGGTGTATTCGGTGGCGAGCGAAATATTGAGCGTGCCCATGTTTTCCACCCGGTGCGGGGTGTGCAGCGGCCAGCAGATCATATCGCCTTCTTCAAGGTCGAACACGCGCGCATGGGCTTCCGCCTCGGGGCGGTGGACCAGCTCGTCATTGAAGTCGTGCAGCAACACTTCCTCGCGCTCGGCGTCGGTCGCCACCTCGTCATGGTGGGGATAGACGAAGACGCGCTTTTTGCCCCGGATGTGCCAGAGCATGGTGTCGGTGCGGTCCATGTGGAAGGGCACTTTGGCCTGCGGTGAGGAGACCAGCAGCCCGCCCAGAATGCGCACCGGATGGAAGCCGGGATTGGCCGCCTTCAGCTCGAAAAACATGTCGTCGAGCAGGGCGCGGTATTCGGGATGGATGTCGAACAGCTTTCTCAGATTGATCCAGAGACGGCCGGACTTCACCGCCCGGATCAGCTCCGCGCCGGAGAGATTGCCCGGATTGCCGGTCTTCCAGGAGCTGCGGCTGCCCGCCTCGTCCATGGTGGCAAAATCGGCATGCTCGCGCGGGTGAATTTCGATCAGGCGCTCAACCGCTTCATCGGAGAACAGCGGCGAGGTGTGAAGGGTGTGACGCGCGCGCGTGATGCGTTCACGAAAATCGGCGCGGGTTTCGTCGGTCCAGTCTGCCAGTACAGCCATGGGACAGCCTCATCTCTTCCTCGCGCCCCATAAGGGGACAGGCGGGCGCGGGATGAGGCGCATCATGCGAGGGCTATG
>CAZCEG010000380.1:0-2639 GCA_964497275.1 uncultured Oceanicaulis sp. | reverse complement strand
CTGAAAATGCTCAAGCGCTATCTGCGCTCGCAGTATGACATGTCGCCGGAAGACTATCGCCGCAAATGGGGCCTGCCGTCGGACTATCCAATGGTTGCTCCGGCCTATTCGCGCCGCCGGTCTGACTTTGCCAAGGAAATCGGCCTTGGCCGCGGCGGCCGCAAGTCGCGCAAATAGTGTCTGTCGCCTAACGCTAGACGATAACGCCCCGGCCCTTCGGCCGGGGCGTTTTGTTTGTGCCGTCAGTATTGAGGCCGAGCCGCCGCGCCAGCTTGCGCAAGGCAACGCGTTCCAGGTCATGGCGCGCTGCCCGTGCCGGGCCAAAGACCACGACTTCGGTGCCGGTTGCCGCATCTATCGCGGCCAGGCGCACGGTCTCGGAAAGGCTCTGATATTCAAAAATGATCTCCCGGCCCGGCAGAATGCCGCGCCCGGACATCACGCCACCTTCACGTTGGCGTATTTGGCGTACACCGTCTGCAGCGCGGTGATGAGGTCGTCGAACATCGCGTCGGTGTGCAGAGGGGTGGGCGTCAGCCGCATCCGCTCAGTGCCTTTCGGCACGGTCGGGTAGTTGATGGGCTGGACGTAGATATTGTGCTCGTCGAGCAGCGCGTCCGTGATCCGCTTGCACAGCACAGGGTCGCCCACATGGACCGGAACGATGTGCGTTTGCGAGTCCATCACAGGCAGGCCAGCCGCCTTCAGACGCGCTTTCAGGGTCTGCGCACGCTCCTGATGGGCTTCGCGCAGATGGTGGCCGCTTTTCAGATACTCGACGCTTGCCCGCGCGCCCGCTGCCAGCACAGGCGCCAGCGAGGTGGTGAAGATGAAGCCGGGTGCCCACGAGCGGATGGCGTCGCAGATGACCGCGTCCGCCGCAATATAGCCGCCCATCACGCCATAGGCCTTGCCCAGCGTTCCTTCGATGATGTCAAAGCGATGCATCAGCCCGTCGCGCTCGGCAATGCCGCCGCCGCGAAGGCCGTAGAGCCCGACCGCGTGCACCTCGTCGAGATAGGTCATCGCATTGTACTTGTCGGCAAGATCGCAGACCGCTTCGAGCGGGCCGATATCTCCATCCATCGAGTAGACGGACTCCAGCGCGATGAGTTTGGGCGCATCGGCAGGCGCAGCCCGCAGCAATTCTTCAAGATGCGCGACATCGTTATGGCGCCAGACATGCTTCTCGCAGCCGGACTGGCGCACACCCTCGATCATCGAGGCATGGTTCAGGGCGTCCGAGAAGATGATCAGGCCCGGCAGGATCTTGCCAAGCGTCGCCAAGGTCGCCTGGTTGGAAATATAGCCGGAGGTGAAGAGCAGTGCGGCTTCCTTCTGGTGAAGCTCTGCCAGCGAGCGCTCAAGCTCCACATGGTAATGCGTCGTGCCGGAGATGTTGCGGGTGCCGCCCGCGCCCGCGCCGACATCGTCAATCGCCTGCTTCATCGCGCCAGTCACACAGGCGCTCTGGCCCATGCCGAGATAGTCGTTCGAGCACCACACGACGACGTCGCGAGCGCTGCCATCGGCAGCGCGGTAGCGCGCGCGGGGGAACTCGCCCTTCTTGCGCAGGAGATCAGCGAACACACGATAGCGGCCTTCCGCGCGTACGCGGGCAACCGAGGCCTTGAAGGCTGCCGTGTAATCCATCGTCTGTCTCCTGCCCTTGCGGGTGCCGGAAGCCCGGCACGAACGATTCGAGATCAGTGTATGGGGCTTTCCGGTTAATAACGTAAGGAGGGCGGATTGTCGCGCCCTCTATTTGAAACTGTTTCGCAATTACAACAGCTTCGCTAGACTGCCTTGCCCGCTGCAATCATCCGTATGATGCCGGAAAAATCCTTGTCGGCGCCGCCAGCGTCGGTGAACGCAGCATAGAGAGCTTCCGAATGCGCGCCGAGCGGCAACCTGGCATCTACTGAACCGGCAGCCTCCATGGCAAGACGCAGGTCCTTGAGCATCATCGGCGCGGCAAAGCCCGGCTTGTAGTCGCGGTTTGAGGGCGCAGTAGGAACCGGCCCCGGCACCGGGCAATAGCTCGTCATCGACCAGTTCTGCCCGGATGCCTTGGAGGAAATATCGAAGAAGGTCTGCAGGTCCAGGCCGAGCTTCTCCGCCAGCACAAAGGCTTCGCACGTGCCGATCATGTGGATGGCCAGCAGCATGTTATTGCAGATCTTGGCTGCCTGCCCTGCCCCGGCATCGCCCGCGTGGATCACGGCCTTGCCCATTTTTTCAAGATAGGGCTGGGCCGCCGCGAACGCGTCTTTGGGTCCGCCAACCATGAAGGTCAGCGTGCCGCCTTCAGCGGCTGCAACACCGCCCGAGACTGGCGCATCGACAAACTTCACACCCGCCTTGGCCGCGGCCTCGCCGACCGCGCGGGCTGAGTCCACATCGATGGTGGAGCAATCCATCAGCACCGCGTCCTGCTTCACATGGGCCAGAATGCCTTCCTCGCCCTCATAGACGCCGCGCACGTGCTTGCCGGCTGGCAGCATGGTCACCACTGCATCCGCGCCGGAGACAGCCTCCAGCACGCTGGCAGCCGCCTTCCCGCCCTTGCCCGCGAACAGGGCCACAGCATCCTGGCTGAGATCAAACCCGCGCACCTCATGGCCCGCCTTGACGAGATT
>CAZCEG010000379.1:0-2647 GCA_964497275.1 uncultured Oceanicaulis sp. | reverse complement strand
CCAAACATCGGGTAGAAAGCCGACAACCGGCCGTTGAACGCCTTGCGCAGCAGCTCGCCCGCCTCCATACGCACCCGGGTGTTGTAGCGGTCACGCGGCACGTAAAGCAGGGCTGAGACGAAGCGGTCGAACTGGTCGCGGCGCAGGAAGAGGCGCGTACGCGGGCGGTCAAACAGGTGCAGGATGCCGAGGCTGATCTTCAGCAGATCCTCCTCCGACGTCTGGAACAGCTCGTCGCGGGGATAGTTCTCGACAATGTGCTGCAGCTTCTTGGCCGAATGGGTGCCGGGCGTCTTGCCAGCCTTTTCCAGAACGCGGCGCACCTTGCGGCGGATCAGCGGCACTTCGCGCGCCATCCGGTCATAGGCTTCCGCCGTGAACAGGCCGACAAAGCGCGTCTCGCCGATCACCGCGCCGTCCTCGCGATAGCGCTTGACCCCGATATAATCCATGTAGACGCGGCGGTGGACGCGGCTCTTGATATTGGCTTTCGCCACGATCACAGGGGCGGGCGCACGCAGGAAATGCTCGATCTGCGGCACGATCACCAGCGGCTCGGATGAGCGCCGCAGCACCGTGCGCTCGGGATCGCGCAAGATACCGCGGCCGCTCTCGACGGGAATTTCCGGCTCGCGGGTGCGCAGCTCGCCCTTGTCATCGACATCGAACTTCAGCGAGCGGCAGCCGATAAAGGCGAAATGGTCGTCGCGCAGCCATTTCAGGAAGGCGAGCGCCTCTTCCACCTCTTCCTTCGGGGCCAGCGTGTTGGCCGAGGACAGATGCTCCACGCATTCATCCATGCGCGCACGCATGTCGGCCCAGTCTTCCACCGCCGCGCGCACGTCCGACAGGGTGGCACGCACCTCGTCTTCCAGCGCCTTGCGGGCCGCATCGTCGAGCAGGTCGACATGCACCTGGATCATGGATTCAGAGATCAGCCGCCCGCCGGACGGCACCCGCTTGCCGTCATCATCGCGGCGCACCTGTACGATGGGGTGCACCATCGCCAGCACATCCAGCCCGTGCGAGGCGATCTCGCCCATCACCGAATCGACGAGGAAGGGCTTGTCCTGCGCCAGCACTTCCACGACGTCGCGGCCGAGCGCGCGCTCCTTGGCGCCGACAGCCTCGCGCACCCGCACCTTGATCCTGTCGCCGGGACGCTCGGACGCGAAGGCCCAGAAGCCTGCAAACACTTCCAGCGCGTCTTCAAGGTTTATCCCCTGCAGATCATCGGCGAGGCAGTCTTCATAGACTTGCACGAGGAAGCTGTCGGCGTCCGCGCCTGCCTCCCCGAAGCTGACCCGCCAGTGCTTGCGCGCGGCTTTGAGAAACTTGTCCCGGTCGAAGGCCTGGCCTGAGCTGACGATGGCGGTCATGCGAAAAGACGCTCCAGAAAATGAAAGGACGCATGGCGAGGGGGCAGCCATGCGCGATATCTTGCGCCAGCCTAGCGGGCGTTGCGCGCCGTTCAAGCACACAAGCTCGCAAACCCGGCAGGCAGGGCCGTATCAGGACGCAGCGCCCCATGTGACACACAAGGCTGGACGTTTGCACGCGCTCTGTGGTTCGGTGCGCACCGGCTTGCAAGTTCTTTTCCCGTGGAGACCCACCATCCATGCCCCACATGCTGATCACCGGTGCCAATCGCGGCATCGGCCTTGAACACACACGTGTCCTCCTGTCGCGCGGCTGGCATGTCAGCGCCGCCTGCCGTGAGCCTGAAAAGGCAGACGCCCTCAGGGCGCTTGATCCCGGTGATGGCCGCCTGACCGTCCTTGCCTATGACGCCCGCAAGGCCGATGCAGCAGAGGCGCTGAAAAGCGCCGTGAAGGGGCCAATCGACATTCTCTTTGCCAATGCAGGGGTGATGGGTCCGAAAGACCAGAGCTTCGGCCATACCGATTTTGCGGGCATGACCGAGACCATCCAGACCAATGCGCTGGCCCCGCTGAAGCTGGCGGAAGCCTTTGCCGGTCAGGTGGCCAAATCCCAGCTGAAGGTAATTGCGCTGCAGTCGTCACGCATGGGCTCGATCGCGGACAATACGTCCGGCGGCTATTACGCCTATCGCGCGTCCAAGGCCGCGCTCAATGCCGTCGGCAAGTCGCTGAGCATCGATCTCAAATCCAGAGGTATCATCACGCTGATCTTCCACCCGGGCTGGGTGCGCACCGATATGGGCGGGCCGGGGGGCAATCTGACCGTAAACGAGTGCGTGGAAGCCCAGCTGGACCTTATCGCCCGGGCCAACCCGGCGATGAATGGCCGCTTCTTCCATGTCAGCGGCGAAGATCTCGACTGGTAGGGCCAGAAGCCGGAAGCAAGCGGCGCTGCCGGACGGGGACAGGACAGTCCGGCAGCGCCTTTAGGGCCTCTTTAGGCAGGCTGGGGGCGCTTCAAGAGACCCGCAACTAGTTACGCGCGCCAGATCAAAGCGGTTCAGCATCGCGTGCGGAATCCGGGTGCGGCAAGCTGTCCACGTCGCGCGCCAACGGCGAAACGCCCATGCGATGGGCATTACCACCTACAGGGACACCGAGGCTCACAATGTTTGGAATACTGGAGCGGGCGATGAGATTCGAACTCACGACCCTCACCTTGGCAAGGTGATGCTCTACCCCTGAGCTACGCCCGCTCATCTGCG
>CAZCEG010000378.1:0-2648 GCA_964497275.1 uncultured Oceanicaulis sp. | reverse complement strand
CCGGTCGCGGGTGAGGCGGGCGCGAAGCCCCTCCTCCCACTGCTCGCGCGTGGGTTCTGACTCGAAGTGTGTGGGGCTGGTGCGAACAAACGGCGTCTGGTGCGCCACACCCACCAGCTCGTGCATCAGGAAGTGGGCCTGCTCGCGCACCCGCCATTCATCGGCATTGGCTGCCAGATGCAGGCGGATCGTCACAAAGGCGTAAGCGACGAGCCGGTCAGCTTGCGTAACCGGCACGACCATGGGCGGCAGATCGACATAATTGCTGCCCGGTGGGGCGAATTCCTGCTCTGCCGCCTCGGTGAACGTCCTGATATCATTGGGCACTTCGACCTGAGCGCGCAGATGGCCCGGACGCGCAGGCGTATCGCCGGCGGCGGCCCCTGCGCCAGCAAGGCTCAAGGACACAAGCATGCAAAGGGCGAGCACAGCACGGATCATGACAGAGCTTGTGCCACACAAGCCCTCAAAAATGGGTGAATCCCGCTGACCGGATCTCCACGGGTTTTCCGTCATCGACCACGGTAACGCCCGCGCCGCTGGCAAATCGGCCAAGGCGAGTGGCCTTCACGCCTTCTGCCGCACAGGCGCTCGCGAAGGCATTGACGGCTGTCTCCGGCATGGCAATCGCGAGCTCGTAGTCATCGCCTGCGCTGGCGAGGAATGCGCGTGTCGCCGCCTTATCGTCCTGCATCTCCAGCCAACGCGCGGCCGCAAGCGACAGGGGCAGCTGGTCAAGGTCGATCTCCAGCGCCAGCCCGCTTGCCTTGGCGATATGGCCTGCATCGGCGATCAGCCCGTCAGAGATATCTGCACTGGCATGAGCGTGTGCCAGCAGCGCCTCTCGCAGCGCGAGACGCGGCATGGGCAGGTGCAGGCGGTCCAGCAGGTAGTCCCGGTCGGCGGCAGGTAGGTCCAAACCGCCGCGCGCGCATTGCAGGCCCAGCCCCGCATCGCCAATCGTCCCGGTGACCACCAGCACATCGCCCGCCTTCGCGCCAGAGCGCAGGACCGCCCTGCCCCGCTCGACATGGCCGAGGGCGGTAATGCTGATCGTCCAGGGGCCATCGGAAGCCGTTGTATCGCCCCCCAGAAGGCTTAGAGCGAAGTCGGCCTGGTCTATGCCCAGACCGTCGGCATAGCCCTCCTTGAGGCTCTCAAGGGCGTTTACGGGCCATGTCACGCAGGCAAGGTAGCCGAACGGCCTCGCGCCCTTGGCGGCAAGGTCGGAGAGATTGGCGCGCAGCGCCTTGCGGGCGACAAGCGCAGCGTCTGTGCCGGGGAGAAAATGGCGGCCCTCAACAAGCGTGTCCGCCGTGATGACCAGCTCAAAGCCATCAGGGACGGAGAGGATGGCCGCGTCGTCCAGCAGGCCGAGCGCGCCGGGCGCATCCTTCGCCAGCGGGGCGAGGCGGCGGGCGATATAGCCGAACTCCCCTTCCCCGCTCATGGCATCACTCCTCAGCTCTTGTCGCCGCCCGCCCGTGCAGCCCGTGCAAAGGCATCGAGCGACGCATTCACGAAAGCTGGCTCCGGCCCTTCAAAGAAGGCGTTGGCGATATCGACATACTCGTTGATGACGACCTTGGTCGGCACGTCCGCGCGCTTGAGCAGCTCATAGCCACCGGCGCGCAATATCGCCCTCACCGTCGCATCGAGGCGGGAAAGTTTCCACCCCTCCTTCAGTGTCGAGGCGGTCATCTTGTCCACCTCGTCCTGCGCAGACACCACGCCGGAGAGAAGGTCCTCAAAGAAGTCCTCATCGGCCTCGATATATTCGCCCGGCTCGGAATCATGGCCGAAGCGGTGGTCGCGGAACTGCTTGATGACCGATTTCGCGCCCGTGCCTGTCAGCTCCATCTGGTAGAGGGCCTGGACAGCGGACAGCCGCGCCGAGCGGCGCAGGCGCGCGCGCTGGTCTGAGGAGGCGTCACTCATCAGCGCGAACCAAAGCGCCGTGCGGTCGCGATCATGGCAAGGGCAGCTTCGGCGGCATCCTTGCCCTTGTTCTTCTCGCTGACATGAGCGCGCACACGCGCCTGACGGATATTCTCGACCGTCAATATCCCATAGCCGAGCGGCACGCCCTTCAGGGACAGCTCCATCAGGCCGCGAGCGGACTCCCCGCACACATAGTCGTAATGGCTGGTCTCGCCGCGGATCACACAGCCAAGCGCGACATAGCCGTCATACGGGCTCTTGCCGGCTTCTGCCATGGCGATGACGCCGGGGATCTCGAACGCGCCAGGGACTTCGATGATCTCGAACTCGGCGCCCGCTTCGGTCAGGGCAGCGCTCGCGCCCTCGACGAGCTGCTCGGTGATGTCCTCATAGAAGGGGGCAGCGATGAGGAGAAGTTTCGGTTTTGCAGCCATGACGGCTTCCTTCTGTCAGTCAGGCCGGGTCAGCGCGCGCTGACCGGCAATTTCAAGGCCATACCCGTCAAGGGCAACGATGGTCTGAGGAGCGGTGGTGAGCAAGTGCATCCGCTTCACGCCAAGATCAATCAGGATCTGCGCTCCAAGCCCATATTCGCGCAGGCGCCGCGCCTCGCGCGTGTCGGGCGGATCAGACGGGCTGGCACCAAACCGCTCGGTAATGGCGGACGGATTGGTCTCGCGGATGAAGACCATGATGGCGGGGCCATC
>CAZCEG010000377.1:0-2652 GCA_964497275.1 uncultured Oceanicaulis sp. | reverse complement strand
GCGCCGTTCGGCCTAGCCTGACCTGACCCGGAGGCTGGCAAGCTCTGCCAGCACGCCCGGCAACATGGCGAAGTCATCAAAAAGCCGGTCTGCACCCAGCGTGCCGACCGGCTTTTCGCTGTAGCCCCTGGTAAATATCACGCTGGCCGCACCTGCATGGATCGCAGCCAGCGCATCAGGTTCGGAATCGCCCACCAGCGCCACGAATCGCCCCGCCACGATCCCGCCGGTTGCGGTAATCAGATGGGCAGGGTCCGGCTTTTTCGCGGGCGCATCCTCCGGCCCGGTGATTCTCTCAAACCGTGAAGACCGTGCCAGCGCGTCCAGCAATTGCCGGGCGAGCGCTCCGGGCTTGTTGGTGCAGACGCTCAAGCTGGCGCCTGCTTCAGCCAGCCTGTCGAGTGCGGCTTCGACCCCGTCGAAAATCCGGCTCTCCGCGGCGATGTCCGCTCCATAGACTTCGAGAAAATGCGCCACTGCCGCATCGTGAGCGCTGGTTTCAAGCGGCTTGCCCTGACGCTCGAACGCCCGCTCGATCAGCGCGCGTGCCCCGCGGCCGACCATGGCGCGGACCGCCTCAATGGGAACAGGGGCAAGCCCGAAGGGCGCGATGGCGATGTTTAGCGCGCGCACCAGGTCCGGCGCGGTGTCGACAAGCGTGCCATCGAGATCAAACGCGATCGCCGCGCCCTTGAGCGGTTGAAGTGTCACGAATTGAAATCCTTCCTGCTTTGCCCTTCGCAGGCAGTGCCGGTATGGGCTATAGCGCGAGCAGGGCCGGGCGAACAGCGCCGTCCGTCACAGCAAGGGAGCAGGCCATGGCGAAGGCGCGCGCGGTGATACTTCTGGCAGCCGGTCACGGCACCCGGATGAAGTCCTCCCTGCCCAAGCCGCTCCATGCTGTCGGTGGCCGCTCCATGCTCGACTGGGGGCTGGCGCTGGCTGAAAGCTGCCGCGCCTCGGTGAAAGTCGTGGTGTGGGGCGCGCACGGGCCGCAAGTGCGCCAGAAGGCTGAAAAAGCGGGGGCGCTGACCGCCCTTCAGGACCCGCCCATGGGCACCGGCCATGCCGTCTTGTGCGCGAAAGACGCGCTCGCCGGTTTTGATGGTGATGTCGCCGTGCTCTTCGCCGATACGCCGCTGATCCGGCCTGAAACGCTGGAGGCTGTGTTCTCGGCGCTGGAAGGCCCTGTGAAGCTCGCCGTGCTCGGTTTTGAACCAGTGGAGCCTACCGGCTACGGACGGCTTGTAGAGGGCCCTGACGGGGCTCTGGAGGCCATCGTGGAGGAGAAGGAAGCAAGCGCCGAGCAGAAGGCGATCCGCCTGTGCAATTCCGGCGTCATGGCTGCACCTGCCGCCCTGATGTTCGAGCTGCTCTCGCAGGTCACGAACGACAACGCAAAGGGCGAGTATTACCTCACCGATATCGTGGCGCTGGCCCGCAAGGCAGGCCATTCCGCCCGCGCGGTGAGGGCCGATGCCAGCGAAGTGCTGGGCGTGAACTCGCGCGTTGACCTCGCTGCCGCAGAAGCCGCCTTCCAGACCCGCGCCCGCCGCGCCGCGATAGAAGCAGGGGTTACCCTCATCGCGCCTGAGACGGTCTTTTTCAGCCATGACACGCGCATAGCCAATGATGTGGTGATCGAGCCCCATGTGGTCTTCGGTCCGGGCGTGCAGATTGAAACCGGCGCGGTGATCCACGCCTTCAGCCATCTGGAAGGGGCAACGGTCGGCGAAGGTGTGTCGGTTGGCCCTTATGCGCGGCTACGCCCCGGCGCGCAGCTTTCCAAAGGATCGCGCGTCGGGACTTTCGTCGAGGTGAAGAACGCGGTCCTCGGTGAGGGTGCGAAGGCCAACCACCTTACCTACATTGGGGATGCGGACATTGGCGCGAACGCCAATATCGGCGCCGGCACGATTACCTGCAATTATGATGGTTTCTTCAAGCACCGCACGGTGATCGGCGAGGGGGCCTTCATCGGCTCGAACTCGGCTCTGGTAGCCCCTGTGACCATCGGCAAGGGTGCGTTCACAGGCTCTGGCAGCGTGATCACCAGCGACGTGCCGGACGATGCCCTCGCCCTCTCAAGAGGCCGTCAGGAGAACAAGGAGGGCTGGGCCGCCCGCTTCCGCAAGGCCATGCAGGCCCGCAAGGACAAGTCGACAAAAAGCTGAACGCAGCCAACAAGGACTCCCCCTCGATGACCGATCTGAAATCCCGTCTGAAAGACCCCTCGCTCTTCCGCACTGACAGCTACATCAATGGCAGCTGGGTGAAGGGCGAAAGCCGGTTTGACGTGAACAACCCGGCCAACCGCACCAAGGTCGCCGACGTGGCCGATGTGGGGGCAGCTGGCGCGAAGCAGGCGGTGAAGGCGGCAGCGGCGGCCAATCTCGGCTGGCGGCGCACCTCACCGTTCGAGCGCGCGCGGATCGTCAAGCGCTGGTACGAGCTCATCATGGAAAATCAGGATGATCTGGGGATCATCCTCGCCATGGAGATGGGCAAGCCCATCAAGGAAGCCACCGGCGAGATCGCCTATGGCGCAGGTTTCGTGGAATGGGCGGCCGAGGAAGCCAAGCGCGTGCATGGCGAGACCATCGCGGTGCCGTTTCCCGGCGCGCGCGGCTGGACGATCCGCCAGCCCGTCGG
>CAZCEG010000376.1:0-2653 GCA_964497275.1 uncultured Oceanicaulis sp. | reverse complement strand
CGCGAGGCCAGATGCCCGGTCTGGGCGGATACCACCTGCAAGGCTTCGGCCAGCGGCAGGCCTGCCTCCACCAGCGTGGCCAGCTGGCGCGTCATCAAAAGCCGCGCCGAGGCGGGCATGGACGGCGCGCGCCGGAACGCTGACAGGCTGAAGCCTGCCTTACCTGTACGCCGCGCCTCATCGGTGCGTTCGACGCTGAGCGGGGCAAGCTGCCTACGGCGCAGCTCCGCGCGCGCTGCCGTGCCGGACGCTGCCGAGATGACGCCGCGCGTCTTTCGTCCCGCTGTATCGAGCGCGCAATATTCAAAGGCGGGCATCGCGTTCGCCCTCCTCCCGGCAGACCCGCAACACTTCGGCAAGCGTCGTCGCGCCGGTGCGCGCCAGCTCCAGCCCTGCCTCGAACAGGCCGCCCCCGCGCGCAAAGGCATGACGGGCAAGCTCCGCCTCGCGGGCGTTATCGTGGATCAGGCCGCGCAAGGCCTCGTCGACCATGATGATCTCATAGACGCCCTGCCGCCCGGCAAAGCCGGTATGGTGGCAGGCCTCGCACCCGCGTGGCGCATAAAGCGTCAACGGACCGGAGACACCTGCCAGCGCCTTTTCGCGCTCGCTCGCCTCACAGGGCTCATGGCAGTGCGGGCAGAGGCGGCGGACAAGGCGCTGGGCCAGCACAGCGCTCAGCGTGCTGGCGAGCAGATAGCTTTCAATGCCCATATCGCGCAGGCGCGCAATGGCCGCCGCCGCCGAATTGGTGTGGACGGTGGAGAGGACGAGGTGACCGGTCAGACTTGCCTGCACGGCGATGCGAGCCGTCTCGCCATCACGTATCTCGCCGACCATGACCACATCCGGGTCCTGGCGCAGTATGGCGCGCAATCCGGCAGCAAACGTCATGCCGACGCGGGTGTTCACCTGCGTCTGGCCTATGCCGTCCACGGCGTATTCCACCGGATCCTCGATGGTCAGGATGTTGCGCGTCTGGTCGTTGAGGGCGGTAAGGCCGGCATAGAGCGTGGTCGTCTTGCCCGAGCCCGTCGGCCCGGTAACAAGGATGATGCCATTGGGCTGGTCCAGCGCGCGGCGATAGCCCGCTGCGACGCCGGCCGGCATGCCAAGCGCATCAATCGCCATAAGCGCGCTGTTCTTTTCCAGAAGGCGCATCACCACCCGCTCGCCGTGGCGCGATGGCAGGGTGGAGACGCGCACATCGACGCCGCGTCCGGCAAGCGAGAGCGTAACCCTGCCATCCTGCGGCACACGCCGCTCGGCAATGTCGAGCCGGGCCATCACCTTCAGACGCGAGACGAGCGCAGGCGCCAGATGCGGCGGCAGGCTGACGCGTTCTTCCAGCATGCCATCGAGGCGGAAGCGGACAGATACGCGGTCCTCGAACGGCTCGACATGGATGTCTGACGCCCCCGCCCTTATGGCATCGGCCACGAGACCGTTGATGAGGCGGATCACCGGCGCCTCGGAATCCGACGCCAGCAGGTCTTCGGCCTGCGGCATGTCCTCGATCAGCCGGGAGAGGCTGTCGCCCTGCCCGGCCTCCTCGCGTGAGGCGCTAACCGCATTGGCGGCGTAGATTTCAGACAGGGCCCGGTCATAGGCGGCATCGGTGAGCGCGCGCACAGGTGCCACGATCCCGGCGGCCCTCACCGCTTCACTCAAGGCAAGCACATTCGCGCCCTGACGCATCAGGAATCCCGGCGTCTCCCCGGGCTGGAAGGCGATGCCGTTCTCGCGGGCAAAGGCGTATGTGAGAAGGCCTCGTGCCATGCCTGCCCCTATTGACCGTCCGCCGGAGCAGAAGGCGCGTCCATCATCATCCGCACCACGTCTTCAAGGCTCGACCCGCGCCCGTTCGTGGCCCGGCGCTGTTCTTCGGAGGCGTTTGCGTAGGCCTCGAGCGCGAGTGCGCGCATGTCGGCAGCGCTGCGGACAATCGTAGGGCGGATGAAGACGACAAGATTGGTCCGCCGGTCCGAGCGGCCCTCATTGCGGAAAGCGCGGCCCAGCACCGGTATCCGGCGCAGGCCCGGCACGCCGCTATCGGCCACCTGCTCATCGCGTTCGATCAGCCCGCCAAGCACGATGATCTCGCCATTATCGGCCAGCACCGTGGTCTCGATCGCGCGGTTATTGGTGACCAGCTCGGCAAAGGTCTGGCTGACGGGCCCGGCAACGGAGGACACTTCCTGGCGCAGGTGCAGCCGGATCGTGTCGCCATCGGAGATCTGCGGCTGGACGCGCAGCTGCACACCTACATCCTGCCGCTCGATGGTGCGGAACGGGTTGGAATTGTTTGCGCCCAGGACCTCGCCGGTCGTGATCGGTATCTGCTGGCCGACAATGATGGAGGCTTCCTCATTGTCTAGCGTGAGGATCGAAGGCTTGGAGAGAATGTTGGAGCTGGTATCGGCCTCCAGCGCATTGAGGATCGCGCCGAAGATAGCCCCGTTCGAGTTCTGCCCACCCACCCCGATCAGCGCGCCGCTGGAGCGCAGGAGCGACTGGATCGCGGCCTCGCGCAAGCTTTCGGAAGCGTCATCATCGCCGCGCGCCGTCAACCCGCCGGTCACCGCCAGAATATCGGGCGAAGCGCCATAGCGCGTGGCAAGGAAGGGCGTGGAGCTGCCCGCATTGCCCGACA
>CAZCEG010000375.1:0-2663 GCA_964497275.1 uncultured Oceanicaulis sp. | reverse complement strand
GGAATGGCCAGGCAAAAGCGTGATCACGGCACCAGCGCGCGTCAGCCCCGCCACATCGCGCACGGTTGAGGCCCTTTCGGCCTTCAGCACAGCGACCGGAGCACCGGCCCTGCGCACCGCACGGACAGGATCGTGCCGGTGGGAGGCGTAGTTCGCCGCTTCCCAGCGCGGATCGCAGGCAAGCGCAAAGCCGCCCTCAACAGGTTTGAGCCCGCCCGCCAGATAATCGTCAAGCACGCCCATCGCCCAGTACGAAAACGGCGGTCGGTCAGCGTAGCGCGCCTTCACGGCGTCCACATCCGGCCAGAAATTGCCCCGCCTCAGCGCGCCCTGCACCAGCGGGAAGCGCCGCCACATGAGATGCCAGAGCGGTGTGTGGTTAAGCGCATAGAAGCCGCCCGGCAGGATCACCGGATCAATCAGGGCAAGCCCCAGCGGCTTTGCTCCAAGCATCTCTGCCGTCAGCAGAGCCGTCACCCCGCCCATGGAGTGACCCGCCAGCACGAAGGGGCGCGCATCCAGCTGGTCCAGCATCGCGATGATGTCGCGCGCGTAGACGTGCCAGCTGCGGTGGGTGGCAGGATCAGCCGGCAGGGTTGTCGCGCCATGGCCGCGCAGATCCGGCGCGATGATCTCGTAGCGGCCCGCCAGCCGCTCCAGCAGTTTCACACCCGAATGCGCATTGAAACCATTGCCGTGCAGGAAGATGACCCGTGTCGCGCCGGGCCTGGGCCAGACAAGGGCAGCTATCTCGCCATCGGGCAGCGTAAAGCGGCGTGTCTGGGGTAGATTTCCTGCCATGGTTTCCGGTCCTAGTCCGCGTCCCGTTCGATATCGCAGATCAGCTTCACCAGAGGATGGTCCTGCCTCAGGGCACGTCCATCGAGCGAGGCGGCGGGCCGGGCACCGATGACCGCATTGGTCACGATCACAGCTTCCGCCGAGCTCAGCGATTCTGTGCGGAAGCTCCCCGCCTCGATATGCAGATCGCGCCGGGCGCATTCGTCGAGGATGGCCGCGCGGGTGGTGCCGTTGAGCGCGCCGGTATCGAGCGATGGCGTGTAGACCGTCCGGCCCGTCACCCAGAAGACGTTGGCGCTATCCGCGCATGCGATATGGCCGGTAGGCGACAGCATCACACCCATATCTGCGCCACTGGCGCGCGCGGCACGGCGCACATGAATGCTGTCGCCATAGCCGATCATCTTGAAATGGGCCGCCAGCGTCAGCGGCGCGCGGCGCGGCGCAGGGATGAGGACGAGGCGCGGGCTGACCGGGGCGGGCAGCGGCCCTGCCTGTACCAGCACTGTGGGCGCGCCAGCTGCGTCATCGCCCACCGCCGTATCAAGGCCGCGCGCGCCTGCACCGCGGCTGACGGTCAGGCGGATGATGGCAGCGTCCAGCGCGTTGCGGCTGGCAAGCTCGGCGGCGAGCGAAGGCATGTCTGCAGGCAGGTCTGCCATAATGCCCAGCGCCTCCAGCCCCGCTTTCAGGCGCGCTTCGTGGCGCGCCCAGCGGCGCAAGGTGCCCGCTTCAAACCGCAGGGTTTCAAACAGGCCATCGCCGAGGAGAAAGCCGCGATCAGAGGCGCTGATCTGCGCCGCACTGCTTTCAAGAAATTCGCCGTTCAGCCAGCAGATCATCGCCCCGCTCCGCCGCCGCCATGTTCAATCGCGCGTTTCAGCATGGCGATTTTGGCATGGGTCTCTGCCAGCTCGTCGGCCGGGTCGCTATCAATGGTGATGGCCCCGCCAGAGCGCGCCTCCACCTCCCAGCCATTACCATCGCGGACAAAGCCTGCGGTGCGGATCATCACGTTGAAATCGGCCTTTCCGTCCGTGCCCAGCCAGCCCATGGCCCCGCAATAGGGCCCACGCGCCTCGCCTTCAAGTTCGGCAATGATCTCCATCGCCCGCACTTTCGGGGCGCCGGTTATCGAGCCCGGCGGGAAGCTTGCCGCAATCAGGTCAGCCACGGTCCTGCCGGGGCTCAACTGCCCGGTGACGCTGGAAACAAGGTGGTGGACATTGGCAAAGCTCTCCACCGTGAAGAGCTCAGGCACCTTCACGCTGCCCGCCTCGCACACGCGGGCAAAGTCATTGCGCATCAGGTCCACGATCATCAGGTTTTCCGCGCGGTCCTTCAGCGAGGCGGCCAGCTCGCCAGCAAGCCTTGCATCGTCTTCCGGCGTGCCCCCTCGCGGACGCGTGCCCTTGATCGGACGGGTCTCCACGTGGCCTGCCGCATCGACCGAGACAAAGCGTTCAGGCGAATTGCTGATCACCACCCTGTCCGCATCGAGGCGCAGCCAGGCGGCAAAGGGGGCGGGGCTCTCCTGTGCCAGCTTGCGGAACACCGCCAACGGTGCATCCGCGCCGCCAAGCCTTGCTGTAAAGCGGTGCGAGAGATTGACCTGAAACACATCGCCTGCGCGGACATAGTCGCGGGCGCGGGCCGCTGCCGCGATGTACTCAAAATCGCGCCAGACCGGCTCCAGAGCGCGCTCCAGCGTCGTGGGCTGCATCAAAGGCTCCGGCGCGCTCAAGGCGCTGTGGAGGCGTTCTGCAGCCTCTGGCGAGCCTTCCACGTGCGCGCTACGGGCCTGATGGTCGAACACCGCCACCGCCTCATAGAAACCGAGCGCCATTTGCGGCCAGAGCGTG
>CAZCEG010000374.1:1779-2677 GCA_964497275.1 uncultured Oceanicaulis sp. | reverse complement strand
CGGCTCGACCCCGATGATATCGACGCGCTCGAGGCTCTGCTGGAAGCCCTCACGCGGGCAGAAAATCCGTCGGCCACGCTGGATGACACCGCCCCGGCAGCAGACCCGCCTGGGGAGGCGGACCCTGACGTAGAACCGGCGCCCGTCGCCGCCGACGCAGGCGCGGACGAGACGCCGCCAGCAGTTGACCCTGCGACGGACACCCGCGCCGCGCCGCGCCCGTCACCGCAAGGCGTGACCCGCCCGCAGGCGGCAGCCGGACCTGAAACATCGTCAGACACTGCCCCGGCCTTCACCGCGATGGGGCCCCATGTCGGCCCGTCGGACTATGAAGCATTGCGCGGCGCGCCGCTTGGGTCTGCCACGCGCTTTGTGTGGTCGGTTACCGTTCGCCCGCTGGACGAGCAAGGCGCGGTAATGGCGCAGGACGCGGAAGAGGCCGACGGCCCTGCCGCGCAGGAACGCCGCTTCCTGGCAGGCGATGGCTGGGCGGCCGAGGAGACCGATAGCGCGCTTACGCTCAATGACTTTACGGCACGCCGGCAGCTCAGGCTGAACTTTGAAACGGGCACTGCGGTCAACAGTTCGCTTTTCGCGCTCGCGCGGCGCAATCTCGATATTTACGTCTTCCTGTCCGATAGCGGGCGGCGCGAGACCATCGAGTTCGGCCCCGACACGGCGTTTGACCGCTTCTGGCTTGAAGCCGCGATGGGCGTTGCCGCAGCGCCCGCAGAGCTGGTCTCGTCGACCACGCCCGATGGCAGTGGCGGCACCCTCATCAGCGGGCAGCGCAATGGCCTCGACCGGGTCGTTGCCAGCGCGCGCTATGGCGGCTGCGGAACGGTTGACAGCACCAGAGCCCGCTTCCTGCTGGCCGGGCTTGGCTACAGGCTCGCCC